>JAPLJA010000123.1 GCA_026388815.1 Pseudomonadota bacterium | reverse complement strand
GTTCAGGAACTTTGAAGAGAGGGGAGAAATATTTAAAAAGCTGGTGAACCACTTACCAGGTTAGAAAAGGATGGAAGATAGCCGTTTTGTAAACAACCTGTTTTTCTTTACTGTCCTGATTCTCATGGGGATAGGAATCGTCATGGTTTTCAGCAGCAGTTCCCTGATCGCCGTGAAGCGGTACGATGATGGTTATTATTTCCTTAAGAAACAGGCATTCTTTGCCTTCGCCGGCATTATTTTACTTCTGAGATTTATGAGGCTTGATTACCGTTTATTACGGGATAAGGTTTATCCCATTTTAGGGGTGAGCCTCGTGCTCCTCATCCTGGTGCTGATTCCGGGGATCGGGGTTAAGGTGGGACATGCCCGGAGGTGGTTCAGGATCTATGGCTTTTCCTTCCAGCCTGCTGAGCTGGCAAAGCTCGCCATCATCATATTTCTCGCTTATTCGCTGGAGAAGAAGGAAAAGCATATCAAAAGCTTCTCCATCGGATTTCTGCCCCATATCGCGCTGGCCGGCCTTCTCTTTTGCCTCATTCTCCTCCAGCCCGATTTTGGCACGGCGGTGATGATTGCCCTCATCGTCTTTGTGCTCCTCTTTGCAGCAGGGGTGAGGACATCGTATCTCGTCGGTACCGGCACAGTTGCTGCCTGTGGATTCTTGATGTTGATTCTGTGTACCGGGTACCGTCTCAAAAGGCTGTTGACATTCCTTGATCCGTGGTCAAATCCCCGCGGCGCCGGCTATCAGATTACCCAATCGCTCTTAGCCTTTGGTTCAGGAGGATTCTGGGGTATGGGACTGGGGAACGGGAGGCAGAAGCTTTTCTACCTTCCTGAACCGCATACGGACTTCATCCTGTCGGTGATAGGGGAAGAGCTGGGTCTGATCGGGATCTTTGCCATCCTGGTCCTCTTTTTCCTTTTATTGAATTCAGGGATTATGATTTCCCTCAAGGCGCGGGACCTGTTCGGAACTTACCTCGGGCTGGGGATCACATCTCTTATCGGTATCGAGGCAGTCATCAATATGGGCGTGGTAATGGGGCTGCTCCCCACCAAGGGTTCAACGCTCCCCTTTGTGAGTTATGGAGGGACTTCACTGGTGATCAAGCTGATGTGTGTGGGGATTATGCTGAATATCGCTTCTCATGAGCGCAGAAACTTATGAGGGTATTGATTGCAGGCGGCGGAACAGGCGGTCACGTATTCCCCGGCCTGGCAATTGCTGAAGAGTTTCAGGAGAGAGATAGAGATGTACGGATTCTCTTTGTGGGCACACGGAAAGGGCAAGAGTCCCAGATCATCCCCAGGGAAGGATTCCCTATCGAGTTTATCACTGCGGAAGGGCTGATGGGCAGAGGGCTGGTGAACGGTTTCATTGCGATGGTAAAACTGGGGGCGGGTATTCTTAAATCGTTGAAGATCGTGAGGGCCTTCAGGGCTGACCTTGCAATCGGGGTGGGCGGATATGCATCCTTCCCCCTGATCGTAGCTGCCCGGCTCCTCAGGGTTAAGAGCATAATCCAGGAGCAGAATACCATACCCGGTATCACGAACCGGATTCTGGGAAAGTGGGTTGATAAAGTCTTTATTGCCTTTGACCAGGCACGTAGCTACTTTCCCGCAGGAAAATGTGTTATGAGCGGTAACCCCGTAAGGAAGAGGTTGCGGGAACGCGGGCCCGGACACAAGGGCGCGAAGTTCACCATCCTGGTCATCGGAGGGAGTCAGGGTGCCCACGAGCTCAATCAGGCGATGATAGAAGCGCTCGATTACCTCCATGAAATGAGGGGTTCGCTGAAGGTCATCCACCAGACAGGGGAAAAGGATTACCCTGATATTTCTGCAGCCTATCAGAAGAGAGGAGTTGAGGCCGAGGTGTATCCGTTCATCTCTGATATGGAGCGGGTCTATGCCAGTGCGCATGTGGTTATCTGCCGGTCAGGTGCACTTACTCTGGCCGAGCTGATGATGTTCCATAAAGCCTCCATCCTGATACCGTTCCCTTTTGCCGCCAACCGTCACCAGGAATTAAATGCCCGTGAGCTGGTAAGCAAGAAGGCAGCGCGGATGATCATGTCCTCTGATTTGAATGGGCAGCTTCTTGCCCGGGAGATCATCGATCTCTTTCAGCATCCGGCCGCCATTGAGGAGATGGAGAAAAAGGCAGCAGAGCTTTCCAGGCCTGATGCGGCCAAAAAAATTGTGGATGTGTGTTACCAGATGGTCTGCGGGGAAGCCGGTGTATAAGAAGATTCAGCATATCCACTTTGTTGGTATCGGGGGAATAGGGATGAGCGGTATCGCCGAGGTGCTTCTCAATCTCGGTTACCGGGTGAGCGGTTCAGATCTTAAGGCAACGGATACTACGAGGAGGTTGAAAGGCCTGGGTGCTTCTCTCTACCACGGTCAGAACCCGGAGAACCTCAAGGATGTGGATGTAGTGGTGATATCTTCAGCGGTACGGATGGACAATCCTGAAGTCCGGGCTGCCCAGGAAAGGGGCATACCAGTAATCCCCAGGGCCGAGATGCTGGCTGAGTTGATGAGGCTCAAGTACGGGATTGCTGTTGCCGGTGCGCACGGGAAGACCACCACGACCTCCTTGGTGGCAACGGTACTGGCAAAGGGCGGGATTGATCCCACAGTGGTAATCGGAGGAAAGCTGAACGCCATCGGGAGCAATGCCATCCTCGGTTCAGGGGAGTTTATGGTAGCTGAGGCTGATGAGAGCGACGGCTCCTTCCTCAAGCTCTCTCCGACCATTGCCATTGTCACGAATATCGATGCAGAACATCTGGATCACTATCGCGATCTCGATGAAATTAAAGAGACATTCCTTGCCTTTATCAATAAGATACCCTTCTACGGGCTGGCCATCGTATGCCTCGATGATGCTCATATCCAGGACCTGATCCCCAGGGTGAATAAGAGATGCAGTACCTATGGCCTCTCTGCCCAGGCAGATCTCAGGGCCTGTGAACTGCTCCATCAAGGGATGACTACCTCTTTTACCGTGCTGCAGCGGGGTGAAGAACTGGGGAAGATCGAGCTGAAGATACCGGGGAAGCACAATGTCTATAATGCCCTGGCTGCAGTGGCTTGCGGTCTGGAGCTGGATATCCCGTTCTCTGCAATCCGGGAGGCCCTCAGGGAGTTTGGGGGGGTACAGCGCCGTTTTCAGGTCAAGGGAGAAGTGAAGGGTGTGCTCGTGGTGGATGATTACGGTCATCATCCCACGGAGATCAAGGCAACGCTCTCCACTGCCAGGCTCGTCTGGAACCGGAGGCTGATTGTGGTGTTTCAACCCCACCGGTATACCCGTACCCAGCACCTTTTCAAGGAATTCGTGACCGCCTTTTACCAGGCGGACATACTGATGCTAACAGAGATTTACCCGGCAGGGGAAGATCCAATTCCCGGCATCAGTGCAGAAAAGCTGTTCGAGGGCATCAAGGAACATGGTCATAAACAGGTGCTCTTCATCCCGGACCGGGAAGAGATTGTCGATACGCTCCGCTCCATGATGAAACCGGGTGATGTAATACTCATCCTGGGAGCCGGGGACGTATGGCAGGTGGGCGAGGAGCTGTTGAAGGGAGAAAAGTAATGATACCTTACCGCCTCTCGTCATTGCGCGGCAGACCCAAAGCAATCTCTATTGTGGACATGAAACTTTGTGAGTCTTGGTAACGTGGATGATTATCAGAAGCAGATTGTGATCAGCATGGTTCAGGGCGAAGCAGTTAAGGGTGCACCGATGAGGGAGCTTACAACGCTGCGCATTGGCGGGAAAGCCGAACTCGTGGTTTTCCCCATGGATGTCGTCTCGTTGCGGAGTGTCATCCTCTTTGCACAGGACAGCGGGATTCCGTACCTGGTGATGGGGAACGGCAGCAATCTGCTGGTGAAGGATAACGGTATCGCCGGTATCGTAATCAACCTCAGGAAGGGCTTTCATGCCCTCAAGCTGGTAAATGACCTGCTCCGGGCAGAGGCAGGGTGCAGCCTGGGGCGGTTTATCGAGTATGCAGGCGCAAACAGCCTCTCCGGCCCCGAATACTTAATCGGGATCCCCGGGTCAGTGGGAGGTGCTCTCTCGATGAACGCAGGTGCTCATGGGAAGGAGATGAAAGATTTTATCCATTCCGTTGAGATCATGGGGAGTGACGGGAATATTGAGGAGATCGAAAGAGATAACCTTGAATTTTCCTATCGGTCGTTACGCCTAAAAAAGGGTGCGGTTATTTTGAGTGTCCTTTTTAAGCTGAATCGTGAGCAGAAACAGGTCATCGACGAGAGAAAATCAGGGTTCCTGAAGAGCAGGAGAGAAACTCAGCCTATAGACTCATATTCTGCCGGCTGTGTCTTCAAGAATCCTCAAGGGGTGTCTGCCGGCAGGTTGATTGAAGAAGCGGGATTGAAAGGGTTGCAGATGGGAGGGGCTGTCGTATCGCCGCTGCATGCCAATTTCATTCTCAACTCAGGGGATGCTACTGCCAAGGATGTCATGACCCTTATCGAGCTGATGAA
This sequence comes from Pseudomonadota bacterium, assembly GCA_026388815.1. GTDB lineage: Bacteria > Desulfobacterota > WTBG01 > JAPLJA01 > JAPLJA01 > JAPLJA01. Next base: position 8,972 of record JAPLJA010000123.1, on the reverse strand, counting down.
GAAAAGGGTATATGAGGAAAAAGGGATTGAATGTGAGTTGGAGCTCCAGATCGTGGGAGAAGATTGAAGGCATGATATCGAAGCGTAAGAGGATTGCGGTGCTGATGGGCGGCCAATCGTCGGAAAGGGAGATATCCCTGAGAACCGGTCAGGCAATCCTGAAGGCGTTGCAGGATAGAGGATATCGGGCATTCCCCATCGATGCAGGAAGCGATATTGCATTCCGTCTTAGGGAGGGAAAGGTGGATATTGCCTTCATCGCACTCCACGGCCGCCTTGGGGAAGACGGCACGATCCAGGGGTTACTGGAGGTCATGGGGATTCCCTACACAGGTTCCGGAGTCATGGCAAGCGCACTCTCCATGAACAAGGTGATGTCTAAAAAGGTCTTTGACTTTCATAAAATCCCCACCCCAGAGTTTCAGTACGGTGATGTGGCAGCGCTGAAGGGGGAGAAGATAGATGAATGCTGCGCCATAGGGTTTCCCATGGTGGTGAAGCCGGTAGAAGAAGGATCGACCATCGGGATTACTATCGTCAGGAAGAAAAGAGAATTGGCAGGGGCTGTTAAAAAAGCCTCAGCGTTTGGCGATACCGTTCTGTTTGAGCGGTTTATCCGTGGTCGGGAAGTGACGGTCGGCGTGCTGGATGGTAGGCCCCTCCCAATCATTGAGATTGCACCCAGAGAAGGGTTTTATGATTACCATGCCAAGTACACCAAGGGTTTTACCGAGTATATCCTCCCTGCCCGGCTGAAAAAGACAAGCTATGCCCGGGTCCAGGAGTTCGGCGTGAAGGCCTACCAGGCACTCGGCTGTGAGGGCGTGGCCCGGGTTGATTTCATGGTGGATGAGGAAGAAAGACCCTATTGCCTGGAAGTGAACACCGTGCCCGGTATGACGGAGACCAGCTTACTCCCCAAGGCAGCAAAAGCAGTTGGGATAGATTTTAATGAACTCGTGGAAACGATACTCGCGGGTGCAAGGCTCAGGACCGATTAAAGGACGGAGAAATGGCTCGTAATCCTAAGATGAAGAACTATCAATTCAGGGTGAAAAAAAAGGGAAGGTGGGTGTGGAAGAATCTCCGCCACCGCGCCCCGAAACTGATCAGAGGGTCGGTCATTATCTTCATCTCCTGCATCGCTCTTGCCCTTGTCGGTGGCACAGGGTACCTGATGTGTCGAGCGTCCTTTTTTCAGGTGAAAGAGGTAAGCGTTCATGGATGTGCGAGGATCCAGAGGGAGCGGGTTATCCAACTGGCTGATCTGAAAGGGAAGAATATCATCTCACTGAACCTGAGAGAGGTGGCACGGAGGATAAAGCAAGAACGCTGGATTGAACAGGTGGTAGTGAGGCGGGAGTTGCCCGACCGCATTGAAATCTACCTGAAGGAACGGCAGGCAGTTGCCCTGGTCAACCTCGATGCCATCTGGCTGGTAGATGAAAAGGGGAGAGTGTTCAGGAGGGTAGGGGACGGCGAGTATTTTGACCTGCCCATGCTCACCGGGTTGAGCCGGGAATACCTGGAGAGAGAGCCGCAGAAAGCAAGCCAGCTGATCAGGCAGGCGCTCACTCTGGTGCCTCTCGTACAGGAGCGGATAGGGCTGTCTCAGGAAAACATATCCGAGATTCATATTAACCCGGATACCGGCTTTTCTTTTTACGATGTTGAAAGCGCGATCCAGGTAAAGCTGGGATTAAGCGATTTTTATGAAAAGTTAGAGCGGTACAGGAAGCTGAGGGGGGCTATGGATAGCGAGAGGACACCCAGGGTAATCGATCTCAGGTACAAGGATAAGATCCTTGTTACCTTAGATGAGGCGCATACAAATCATGGCAGTAAGGAGGTGAAAAAGAATGGGTAAAAATGGGAATATCATAGCAAGTCTGGACATCGGAACAACTAAGATTTGCGCAATTATCGGAGAGAGGACCGGAGAGGGAGTCGATATTATCGGATTTGGAACATATCCTTCCAGGGGTCTTAAGAAGGGAATGGTAGTAAATATCGAAAGCACGATGGATTCCATCAAGCACGTGATAGATGACGCCGAAGAAATGGCCGGGTGCGAGATCAGTTCCGTCTATACGGGTATCTCCGGATCACACATCAAGAGCTTCAACTGCCGGGGGGTAATCGCCCTGAAGAACCGTGAGGTAAAGAAGGAGGATGTGAAGAGGGCAATCCATGCTTCCAAAGAGGTAACTATTCCTCTGGATCGTGAAATCCTCCATGTGCTCCCCCAGGAGTTTATCGTGGATGACCAGGATGGAATAAAGGATCCCGTAGGCCTGTCAGGATCACGGCTTGAAGCGCGGGTGCATATTGTAACCGGCGCGGTTTCCTCAGCCCAGAATATTATTAAGTGTGCCAATAAAACCGGCCTGAACGTGAAGGACATTGTTCTCCAGCAGCTGGCTTCAAGCGAGTCTGTCCTGAACGATGACGAAAAGGAGCTGGGTGTGGTTTTGGTGGACCTGGGTGGTGGCACAACAGATATCGTCATCTATCTCGGCGCGAGTATCCGCTATACAGCAGTACTTCCTCTGGGAGGTAATCATATCACCTCCGATATTGCTGTGGGATTGCGGACTCCACTGGAGGATGCTGAAGAGATCAAGAAACAACATGGCTGTGCTGTATCCAGCCTGATTGATAAAAGTGAAACCATCGAAGTGCCGTGCATCGGCGGCGGAAAGCCGAGGACTGTTTTCCGTCAGCTCCTGGGTGAGGTCATCGAGCCCAGGGCAGAGGAGATTTTAAGCCTGGTGCATAAGGAGGTCATTAAATCCGGGTATAAGGACCTGCTTACTTCAGGGGTGGTGTTAACCGGCGGTACGTCCCTGCTGGAAGGTATTTCCGAACTCACCGAGCAGATATTTAACCTCCCGGTGAGGGTCGGTTATCCCAGGGGAGTGAACGGGCTCTCTGATGTTGTCCACAACCCGATCTATTCAACCGGTGTGGGCTTGATTCTGTACGGGATGAAGCACCATTCGGGCAATGGCGTGGGGAATGGAAACGGCAAAGATATCTGGAAGACTCTGAAAGACAGAATGAGAAGGTGGTGTAAAGAAGTGGTTTGAATACAGGGGTTAGGGTTTAGGGGTTAGGAATTAGGGATTTGGGGATGGAGGGCTGGCTTAAAGGAGAGATTGAAATAAAGCCGCTAAGAAAGGGGAGGAGAGATGTTTGAAATAGTAGAGAGTTATCGGGAGTCAGGGGCAGTTATCAAGGTGATCGGAATCGGCGGTGGAGGTTGCAATGCTGTCAACACAATGATCCGCTCCGAGCTGAAAGGTGTTGAATTCATTGCTGCTAACACCGACCTTCAGGCATTGAAGAAATCCGAAGCGCCGATGAAGTTACAGGTCGGGGCCAATCTCACCAAGGGGCTGGGGACTGGGGCAAACCCGGAGATCGGGAGAAATGCCGCCCTGGAAGATGTAGGCCGTATCAGAGATGTGCTTGCGGGTTCGGATATGGTTTTCATTGCAGCAGGACTGGGGGGAGGAACTGGCACCGGAGGCGCCCCGGTAATCGCTGAGGTGGCGAAAGAAATAGGGGCATTAACCGTTGCGGTAGTGACCAAGCCATTCCTCTTCGAAGGGAAAAGGAGAATGAGAGTGGCTGAAGAGGGTTTACAGCAGCTCAAGGGGATGGTGGATACGGTTATCGCCATACCCAACCAGAGGTTACTGAGTATTGCCAACAAGACCACCCCGCTCCTGGAGAGCTTTAAGAAGGCAGATGAGGTCCTGCTCCACGCCTCCAAGTCCATTTCCGATCTGATCACCGTTTCCGGCCTGATCAATTTAGATTTTGCCGACGTGAAGACGGTCATGTCCGAGATGGGGATGGCTTTCATGGGCGTTGGTTTCGCCAATGGAGAAGGAAGGGCCATTGAGGCAGCACAGAGGGCGATTTCAAGCCCGCTCCTCGAGGATATCTCCATCGAGGGAGCACGGGGCCTTCTCATTAATGTCACCGGCGGGCCCCAGCTTGCCCTGTATGAGGTAAACGAGGCGTTAAGCCTGATTCAGAAAGAAGTCCATGAGGATGCCAACATCATCTTCGGGGCAGTAATCAATGAGCAGATGGGAGAAGACATCTGCATAACGGTGATTGCTACGGGGTTCGGCAAGGAAGAAGAGATACGCCCGGAGCTGAAAAGCATTTACACCATGCCCCGGCACCTGAAGGAAGACCAGGATTTTCCAGCCTTTATGCGCAAGGACAAGGCAGGACAGGAACAGGAAGTGATCAAGCTCGGTACCATGATCAATGCATATACCGATGGTGATGAATATGATACCCCGGCTTTCCTGAGAAAGCAGGCAGGTACCAAGGCAACAGGTACGAAGGCAGCAGGTACATGCCGGTAGAGGAGCAAAGGTCAATGAGGTAAAAGAATAGGGACAACTAAATAACGGCATCACAGGGGCAACTAAGGTGGTTGCCCGTTAATCCTTCCCTTAACAAACTGCCCACTAACACCCCCCCCCTACGAAGGGCACTCGCCAATGGCGAGTGCCCTTTGCCTCTTTTGGAGGGATTTGCTTTGGCAGGCAATATTATCAAATTGACTAAGGCAATTGGTTTGTGGAATAATTCTGGCATCTTAAATCGAAATCAGTGTCATAGCAGATGAAGAAGAGTATCGAAATAAAAAAATGGATTCAGAAAGCGAAAGAAGATTTGAATACTGCCCAGTATAACCTTGATGGTGGAAAATATGAGGCCGCTGCCTTTTTCGCCCAGCAGGCAGCAGAGAAGAGTCTGAAGTCGGTGTATATAAAAAAGTTCAATGAACTGATAAAAATTCACGATCTTGTCCTCATCGCCAGAAAAATAGATGCCCCAAAAGAAATCAGGGATAGATGCAAGGAGCTTACCCCGGCATATCTCTATACCCGATACCCTGACGTCGTAACCATCTCAAATATAGATGAAGTCGCAACCAAACTTATAGACTATGCACAGGAAGTGGTACTATGGGCAGAAGAGAACCTGTTATAGAAAAAATAAAAGAATTTATCTTAAGACTCAGTAAAGAATTTAATATCCAGAATACTGTTTATTTTGGAAGCAGAACAACAAGAAAGTCAAAAGAGAATAGTGATATCGATTTGATCATTGTGTCAAAAGATTTTAAAAAGATGAACTTCATTGAACGGGCAGCAAAAATGTATGATTTCTGGGATATCGACTACCCGGTTGATTTTTTGTGTTACACACCTGAAGAATTTAACAGATTAAAAAAAAGAATTTCCATCGTAAGACAAGCCCTACATGAAGGGGTTGTAGTAAAAATCTGAAGCAAGTTTTCGCCTCCATTCCATTTTAAGTGAGGGTAAAAACATGAAAAAGATTAGTAGTTTATCCTTTCTTCTTCTCTTTATTACTTCCACTACCTTTGCAGACACACCTCCATTAAATCCTCAAAACACCGGTTCAATTGATCCGGCAAAGGAAAGGGAAGTAAGGTCAAAAATAAGCGTTCTCCAGATACCATTCATCAAGAACGAATCACAGATCAAAGATAGCAGGGTTAAATACTATGCAAACACCTTTGCAGGGACAGTATTTATAACGGATGAAGAGATTGTGTATGGGTTGAAAGGGGAGAGCACGGAGCGCGGAGGGACACAGCGGGCCGTGTACAAAGACCACCCGAAACGGGCCAAACGTTTTATTTACCGCGGGAGCGGCCTTCGGTCTTTTGTAGGAGCTTAGTCGTTTGAACAAAAAAGCTGAAATGAAACAGGCGTCTTTCATCCATACTGAAGATGGTGATGATCTGATTGTCTCTTTTGCCATAACGGGGGACGACCCGATTGATCCAGCAGGTGTCAAAAGCTTAACACTCGTCAGAACGCCCAAGTTCGAATCCCTCCTCTCAGACGACGAACGTGGAGTTACTGTCTCATACGATGATTTTCCAGATGATGAATATGACTTGCTTACGGGAATAGTGCTTGAGAATCAATGCTTCTCGATCAGGACCCAGAATCACGAATACACTCTGAATATGCAACATGTGGACAATGAGGAATCAGCAGGCTGCTGAAAAACATCCATCTGCGTCGTTCCCCTCGTCCTTCGTCGTTGCAGCGTACAGCCAAGTACGCCTCACTCCTCAGGATTTCGGGCGCCTTGCATCTGGACATTTTTGATCAGCCTTATAAACAGTTGCTTTTTCAGCAAACTGTTAAAAGAAGCAATTCGGATTCTGAAAAAGATGAGATTCGACGACCGATTCGACATGACAATCGTCCAACCCTGAGCGCTATCAAAATAAATCTTCCACCATCGTGCCTTAATGTGTATAATACAAGGTAGAGATACACATAGGAGGTAGCAATGAGAACGAATGTTGTTATTAATGATGGCTTGATGGAGTATGCCCTTAAGTTGTCCGGGCTTAAAACAAAGAAAGATGCCATTGAAGAAGGGCTGAAACTTTTGGTACAGCACAGTCGACAGGCAAACATTAGAAATTTTCGCGGCAAACTTAAGTGGTCTGGCGACCTGGATGAAATGCGGACAGATAAATGATTTTAGTGGATTCATCTGTCTGGATTGATTATTTTAACGGCAGGAAAACGGTTAAGACTGATTGGCTGGATACCGCACTCGGAAATAAGCCAATTACAATAGGCGATCTCATTCTGGCTGAAGTGCTGCAAGGCTTTGAAAACGATAACGATTTCAAAACTGCAAAGAAATTGCTATTAAGTTTTCCTTGCTTTGAGATGGTGGGTCAGGAAATAGCAATTAAGAGTGCACAGAATTATCGGTTTCTCAGAAAAAATGGTGTCACCGTTCGTAAGACTATAGACGTTATCATTGGAACTTTCTGTATCCATTCCCAAATCTCTCTTCTGCATGATGACAGAGATTTTGATCCAATGGAAAAATTTCTTAAATTAAAAACAATTAAGACCTAATAAATCACTCTAACAACTATGGGATTAACAACCCGTTGAGTTCGAGCATTGTTCCCCCAGAATTTAAAAGGGAATTTAAAAGGGACATTTCCCATATTTCAATTCACAGGGGCAAATAAAATGCGCATAACACATTTCAAACTCAGTGAGCCAAGAAAAAGATTAAACCAAAGAAGCAGTCACACAACCTGTTTGGTTCAGGCCATTTTGAGATGAATACGGAGCCCAATCAATCGTCCGAGAGGGACAGGCAAAGAACGCCCGCCTCTCAACTCAACGTTCTGGAAAAAGTGAAATGAAACAGGCCTCTTTCATCCACACCGAAGATGGTGATGATCTGATTGTGTCTTTTGTCATAGCTGGGGACGACCCGATTGGTCCAGAAGATGTCAAAAGCCTAACGCTCATCAGAACACCCAAGTATGAATTCCTCCTCTCTGACGACGAACGCGGAGTTACTGTCTCATAATGCTTGCCGTTTAACGTATCTCGTTATATAATTAGCATACGTGATAAAATCGTTTAAGAGTAAGGAAACAGAGAAAATATACATAAGAGAGGTATCCGGAAAATTACCGAAAGATGTTCAGCATATTGCATTGAGGAAATTACGCATGATCAATAATGCTAAAAATCTCAACGATTTGAGAATACCGCCGGCAAACAGGTTGGAAAAGCTCATAGGTGACCGGAAGGAACAACATAGTATCAGGATTAATGATCAATGGCGCATCTGTTTTATTTGGCAAGAAGGGGATGCGTATGAAGTAGAAATAACAGACTATCATTAAGGGGGGAAAAGTTATGAAGAAGAAGCTCCATCCCGTACATCCGGGCGAAGTGCTTTCTGAAGAATTCCTTAAGCCAATGAGTATAAGTCAGAATAGACTTGCCATTAATATTGGCGTGCCGCCGCGGAGAATTAACGAAATTGTCCTTGGGAAAAGAGGAGTTTCCGCAGATACCGCCCTCAGGCTCGCAAAGTTTTTTGGAACATCCGCCGAATTCTGGCTCGGTCTGCAATCACAATATGATTTAGATGTTACTGCTGAAGAACTTGGTGAACGGTTGGAGCAGGAAGTGAGGGCGTATGCAAAAGCTGTATAAATCAAGCGTTAGCTAACAATCAGATCCATCGGATGCGGTTTAGCCGCGCCGCTGACTTTAAGTATTATTCCCCCATGTCCAGAAAACTCCTCAACGAAGTAACCCGCCTCCTTTCACAGGAAGAGGGGACAATCAGGAAGTCCGGAGAAGGAAGGATCAAGGTTGTCCTGGTCTATCCCAATACCTACTACATAGGCATGTCCAACCTTGGATTTCATACTGTTTACCACCTCTTAAACCAGATACCTGGTTGCTCCTGTGAACGGGCGTTTTTCCCTGACCGGGAATTCATCGAGGAATTTCAGCGCACCAGCACACCTTTATTCAGCCTGGAATCTCAAACACCCCTGAATCAATTTGATATTGTCGCTTTTTCCCTCTCCTTTGAGAACGATTATCCTAACGTGCTTACCATCCTTGACCTGGCAAAGATACCTCTCTTAAGGAAGGAGCGTGATGAATGTCATCCCCTGATTATGGGAGGCGGGATAGCTGTTACCTTGAACCCTGAATCACTCTCCGACTTCTTTGACCTCTTTACCCTTGGCGAATCGGAAGAGCTTCTCCCTGAATTCTTTTCCCTCTATCAAGAGCTTGAGAGAGTTTCGAGGGAAACACAACTAATGGAATTTTCTCAGCTCGAAGGGGTGTATGTGCCCTCACTCTATGAAATAAAATACTCAGAAGATGGCTTCATAGAGAATAGAACAGCACGAAGCGAAGCGCCTGTAACCGTGAAGCGGAGATGGATAAAGAATCTTGACGATTTTTCCACCTGCTCCCGTATCTTCACCCCCCATACGGAATTCGGGGATACCTTTGTCGTGGAGGTGAACCGGGGCTGCATCTGGGGGTGCCGCTTCTGCGCTGCCGGTTTTGCCTACCGCCCCTACCGGAAGAGGGAAAGGCAAA
>JAPLJA010000068.1 GCA_026388815.1 Pseudomonadota bacterium | reverse complement strand
CAGGTATTTTTTATTAACTGCTCTGATACCCTTGTTGTCGAGCAAGAGAACGCTGAGTTCATAACCGGATATTCTAAGAGAGGCAAGGATTCGTTCTGCCGCCTTCTTTATCTTCTTTGCCTCTACCGGTATGATCTTCTGCTGATTTTTAATGAAAACCATTGAGGCGCCCTCAATTCAAGATGTTCGGCTATTCTGACATTTCATAGGCCTTGATGATGTCCTGAACCAGAGGGTGCCTTACTACATCTTTTTCATTGAAATAGATAAATCTTATCCCTTCAATGTTTTTAAGAATTCTCTGGATCTGGATCAGTCCTGAGGTCTTGTCAGAGGGGAGGTCAACCTGGGTGATATCGCCGGTGATTACTGCCTTGGAGCCAAACCCTAGCCTGGTTAAAAACATCTTCATCTGCTCAGAGGTGGTATTCTGAGCCTCATCCAGGATTACAAAGGAATCATTGAGGGTCCTTCCCCGCATGAAGGCGAGGGGGGCAACTTCAATGATCCCGTGTTGAATCATCCTGGTTGCTCTCTCAATGTCCATCATGTCATGGAGTGCATCATAGAGTGGCCTTAAATAAGGGTTAACCTTTTCAATCAGATCACCGGGGAGGAAACCAAGTTTTTCCCCGGCCTCTACTGCTGGTCGGGCAAGGATGATCCTGTCTACCTCCTTCCTGGTCAGGGAAGCGATAGCCATGGCCATCGCCAGATAGGTTTTTCCTGTACCCGCCGGCCCGATCCCGATGACGATGTCATACTTTCTTATCGCATCAGCATATCTCTTCTGATTGATGCTCTTGGGGGTGATCAGCCTTCGCCGGGACGAGACATACACGGTGTCGAGGAAGATGTCTTTTAGGTGCACTGACTCGTCAGTGGTAAGAATCCGGAGGGCATAATCAATATCTGGAGGAGAGATTTGATAGTTTGATTCTAAGACAAAATAAAGCTCCTGGAGGAGCCTTACCGTCAAGTGGACGAGTGATTCCTCCCCGGAGATGATGAAATGATTCCCCCGCACGTGAATTGTTATCCCCAGCGCCTTCTCAATGAACTTGAGGTGTTCATCGTGTTCGCCAACCAGGAGTTTCACCAGGTGGATGTCTTCAAAGTTGAGTTTCTGTTCACTCTCCTCTGCTCTTTTTTTCAGCATCTATCCTTTATTCTCCTGTGATCTGAACTACGATTTCCCGGTTCCTCGGACGGTTGTCGAAATCCAGAAGGACGATCTGCTGCCAGGTACCCAAGAGCATCTCTTTGTTTACAATCGGGATGGTTAAGGAGGGGCCTATGAGGGCAGCTCTGACGTGGGCATGGCCATTTCCATCACCCCAGCGTAGGTCGTGTTCATAAGGAATAGTTTCCGGGGCAATTCGTTCAATGGCTTTTCGAAGGTCGTTCACTACCCCGCTTTCTGCTTCGATGGTGGTGAGGGCAGCAGTTGATCCGGAGATGAAGAGAAGGAGGGAACCATTGGTTACCTGGGCGGTGTATACCTTCTCCTGCACCTTCCCGGTAATGTCAATAATGTCGGATTCTCCGCTGGTTTTAATTTGGATCGTTGAGGTATGAACCTTCATTTTTTCTAATATTAGGGGAGGGGGATGGTGAATG
>JAPLJA010000118.1 GCA_026388815.1 Pseudomonadota bacterium | reverse complement strand
CGAGCCAGTGCTTATATTTCTCTTCCCTGCCCTGAACAATGGAGTAGAAGGTAGACTGAATGGCCTTGCAAATGGGACCGGGTTTTCCTTTTCCAACGGTGCGGTCATCCACCTCCCGGATCGGGGTAATTTCAGCAGCCGTTCCGGAAAGGAAGACCTCATCGGCTATATAAAGCTCATCGCGGCTAAGCCTCTCCTCAAGAACCGGTATTCCCCTGTCCTTGGCAATCGTGATGATTGCATCCCGGGTGATACCTTTCAGGATAGAGTTGGCAGGAATTGTCTTCAGGACACCGTTTTTCACCATGAAGATATTTTCTCCGCTCGCCTCGGCTACATACCCTTCTGCATCAAGCAGGATCGCTTCATCATACCCTGCGGCAATCGCCTCTTTCTTGGCAAAGATGGAATTCACATAATTGCCGCAGATTTTCGCCTTGGTCATCATCACGTTTGCGTGATGGCGGGTGTAGGACGATATCTTTGCCCTGATTCCGTTACTCACACCGTCTTCTCCAAGATACGGCCCCCAGGGCCAGCAGGCAATCGCCACCCGCACCGGATACTCTTTGATGTAGAGCCCCATCTCCCCGTCGCCGATGAAAACCAGCGGACGGATATATCCCTCCTTCAGCCCGTTTACCCTGAGCGTCTCCAGGATGGCTTTGAAGATCTCTTCTCTGCTGAAGGGTATTTCCATCAGCCCGATATGGGCGGACTCGAACAAGCGGTCAACGTGCTCCTTCAGGCGGAATACAGCAGACTTCCCGTCCTGAGTGCGGTAACACCTGATCCCTTCAAAAACCCCCAGTCCATAGTGAAGGGTATGGGTGAGGACGTGCACCTTCGCATCGTCCCAGTTCACCAGTTTCCCATCCATCCATATTTTCTCTGTCTTGGCAAGCATCAATCTTCTCCTTTCCTACATAAGAGCGAAGCCCGGCTTTGCCGGTAAGTCTTTCTCATAATACGTTCAATGAAATGCACAATTTACCGGAGGACCGGCCTTCGGTCTTTTTTACCGAAAAAATCTTCATTCGCGCTCAGAATACTCTGCTCCGGGCTCAAAATATTTTAAGATTTCATAATCTTTTGTATATTGCGGAGGTACGGTTTCTTCACGATACCCTTCTCCGTAATGATTGCAGTTATGTATTCAGCCGGGGTGACATCGAAAGCAGGGTTCCATGCCTTAATCCCTTGGGGAACAAACCTCTTCCCCTGAATGTGGGTCACCTCTTCTCCACTGCGAAGCTCGATGGGGATTTCTTTCCCGCTCCGTATCCTGACATCAATGGTGGAGAGAGGGGCAGCGATATAGAAGGGGATACCATGAGCCCCGGCTGAGATGGCCAGTGCATAGGTCCCGATCTTGTTGGCCGAGTCGCCGTTTGCGGCAATCCGGTCCGCGCCGGTGATGACCAGATCAACCATCTTCTTCTGCATGAGGAAAGCGGCTGCGCCGTCAGTGAGCACCGTCACTTTGATCCTGCTCTTCTTGAGTTCCCAGGCAGTCAACCGTGAGCCCTGAAGGACCGGCCGGGTCTCACAGGCAAATACCTCTATCTTCTTTCCCTCTCCCTTGGCCGCCCTGATAACCCCGAGGGCTGTCCCGTACCCTGCAGTGGCCAGGGCGCCGGCATTGCAGTGGGTGAGTATCCGGGCACCGTCTCTGATGAGCTCCCTGCCCTGTTTCCCCATTTCCCGGTTGATCTCGATATCCTCCCGGTAAATCTTCAGGGCCTCCTTCTTCAATCGCTCCTTGACAACCTCAATCCCCATCCCTGCATACACATCTACCACTTTTTTCATCCGGTCAATTGACCAGAAGAGATTGACTGCCGTAGGACGGGTAGCAGCGAGCATTGTGCAGATTTTTTCAACTTCGCTCCTGAATTTTCTGACATCTCCTGTCTTAATCTTCCCTGCACCGAGGGCAATCCCCATCGCCGCAGCTACGCCGATGGCAGGGGCACCACGGATTACCAGCCTGCGGATGCAGTCAGCAAGCTCGCTCACCTCCCGGCATTCTACGTATACCTCTTGCTCAGGGAGTCTTGTCTGATCCAGGAGGACAACCTTGTCTTTTTTCCACTCAATGGTCTTAAACATCTTTAATCAACCGGAGATCAAAAGATAGGGTTTTGAGTGCGAATTCAAGATTTTTTCGCTAACAATTCTTATCGAGCGGAACGGCCGCAAATTCGGCTGTCTGAGCTCGAAGAGCGAGTTTCGAATTTGCCGTGTAGGGGCGGGTTTTAACCCGCCCTTTAGAATTGTCGAAAAAATGTTGTTGAGCAACGAGGAACCCTATCTCAAAATCCTCAGATATTGTCAGAGAGCTTTTTCTTGAGCAGTTCATTCACCAGCTTAGGATTGGCCTTCCCCTTCGTCTCCTTCATCACCTCTCCCACGAAGAATCCGAAGAGCTTTTCCTTACCGCTCCGGTAGTTCTGAACCAGGTCAGGGTTAGCCGTCATGATCTTCTCAATCACGCCCGACAGCTCACCCTCATCTGCCACCTGGGTGAGCCCCTTCTTCTTCACAATCTCTTCCGGCGTCTTCCCGCTCTGGTACATCTCCTCAAAAACCTGCTTGGCGATCTTCCCGCTGATCACACCAGCGTCAATGAGCTTGAGCATCCGGGCGAGGTGCCCGGGGGTAACCGTGAGATTCCGGATGCCCAGGTCATCGCCCTTGAGGACCCGCAGCACCTCACCCATTACCCAGTTGCTTACGACCTTTCCCTTTTCCCTGTCACCGTATTCCCTCACGCACTCCTCAAAGTAATTGGCGACCTGCGGAGAGGTGGTAAGCAGCCGGGCGTCGTATTCAGGGAGTTTATACTCTCTCATGAACCGTTCAAGCTTCTCCTTCGGGAGTTCAGGCAGCCCTCTTCTTATTTCGTCAATCCATGCCCTGTCTATTCTGAGGGGAACAAGGTCAGGGTCAGGGAAATAACGGTAGTCGTGTGCCTCTTCCTTCCCCCGCATGGACGAGGTAATACCGGCATCAGCATCCCAGAGCCGTGTATCCTGAACAATGACGCCCCCCTTCTCCAGAACATCCTTCTGCCTCTTCACTTCGTACTCCAGTGCCTTCTGGACGAACTTGAAGGAGTTCATGTTTTTGAGCTCAACCTTGGTGCCCAGCTCTTTCTGCCCCTTCGGACGAAGGGAGATATTGGCATCGCAGCGGAAGCTCCCCTCCTCCATGTTCCCGTCGCAGACCCCGAGATAGAGGAGGATGGAACGGAGCGTCCTTAAATATTCGCTGGCCTCTTCCGGGCTTTCTATGTCTGGCCTGCTCACAATCTCCATCAGCGGGACACCGGTGCGGTTGAAGTCCACGTAACTGTAATTCTCACCTTCCTCGTCGTGGAGGAGTTTTCCTGCATCCTCCTCGAGGTGAATCCTCACCAGCCCGATTCGCTTCACCCTCCGATGTTCTCCTTCTCCCAGTTCAATCTCAACGTACCCATCGCGGGCGACAGGGAGCTCATACTGAGATATCTGGTACCCCTTGGGGAGGTCCGGATAGAAATAATTCTTTCTGGCAAACACGTTGAAAGGTGCAATCTGACAGCTGGTTGCAAGGGCGGTCTTCAGGGTGTAGTCCACGGTCTTCTTATTGAGCACCGGGAGCACCCCGGGCATACCCAGACAGACCGGGCAGGTGTTCCGGTTGGGTTTCTCACCGAATTTTGTGGTGCAGTTACAGAAGATCTTGCTTTCCGTGAGGAGCTGGGCGTGAACCTCAAGCCCGATTACTACTTCGTATTCCATTGGTATTTACCCTTCAAGCTCAACCGTTCTCTTATAAACAATAGAGTATGTTTTTTCAAGGGAAAAGAAGCCTTTCCCTTGACTTCTCCCTTCCAATTACATTAGATTACCTTATCTTAACCTGGAGCTAAGTGTCCGCATATGCAGATTGTTTCCCAGGGGGTGTATCCCTTTTTACGGCTCGAAGATGAAAAATTCTTAAAGGACTGCAGGGTTGATCCTTACCAGGCATCCGGTCCTGGCGGTCAAAAGAGAAACAGAAAATACAGTGCCGTCCGGATAACTCATCTCACGACCGGTCTCACGAGCATATCAGAAGAGAGCCGTTCACAGATCGAAAACAGAGCCAGGGCGCTGAACCGCTTAAGGAAGCTCATAGCGCTGAATGTCCGCCAGGACTGCCCCCGCGAAGAGTTTAGGATTGCCCCTGAAGTAAAGGGGTTGTTCCAGCCAGGATGTCCCCTCAGGATGAACGTAAAGAATCCTCTCTACCCGATCTTTTGTGCTACAATACTGGATGCGATCCTTCTTAAGGAAGGCAGGATTGGCGATACCTGCGCCATGCTTACGATCACTTCCGGCCAGCTGGGGAGACTGTTAAGGAAGGATCATGAATTGTTTACCGCTGTAAACAGGCTGAGGGAACACTTTCACCTCAAGCCACTGAGGATTTCGGCATGAGACAGAGGCGGCCTGACGTACAGCGCCAGTATGATGATTTTGAGGCATCGCAGCTCTTCTGTCCGAAGTGCAGGCAGGCAGTGCCGGTAAGGAAAAGGCTCCTCCTCGTCCTCCCCCAGGGTGAAAAATACGACTATATCTGCACCTACTGCTCTACCCCAGTCGGTGAAAAGCTGGACACGAACACTCAGGACACGCAGATAATCGTCCCGTAGAAGAAGAAGGGTCGCAGGGTCAAGGGTCGCAGGGTCGTGAAAATACGAGGGTCATGGGGTCATAGGGGCGTAGGTTTCTGTCTTTCCTTCGCCCCTTCGCTACTTCGCCCCTCCGCCCCTATTATGCCCTGGCATATAAGGAAGGGAAACTATTTATGAAACCACGGTATGACGTCGTAGTTGTGGGAGCGGGCCCGGCCGGACTCTTGGCTGCAAGGGCAGTCGCTGAGAATGGATTTGATGTTGCTATCGTAGAGAGGAAGGAAAACATATCCGTAATCAACCGGGCATGCGGGCAGTCCCTCCTGCCGCCTAATGAGTACTTTTACGGGAATCTTTTCCACTATAACGAAAGAGACAGGCGGTTCTGTTTCCCGAATATTGGCCTCAGCTTCACCTACAGCGGTCCAATCAAGAAACTCTACGACTGGCACCTCGTTTCTCCCGGCATGAACAGCATCCGTTTTGGCTACCCCGACAACTACACCCCTCCCGTACCGGGGATGGTAAAGGCGCCTATTGCGCTCTCGTATGATAAAGAGGTCCTGATCAATGACCTCGTAAACGGGCTGAAAGGGTACCAGGTTGACATATTTCCCCGTGCAGAATTTACCAACATTACATGGGCAGGTCCTGATGTGGTCGTTACCGCAGGGGGGCAACAATTCCACAGCTCGTACCTGATAGCGGCAGATGGCACCAATTCACAGGTAGTCCAGCGGCTCGGGTTCAACCACGACAGGAAACACATAGCAAACATCTACGCACAGTCTTTCTTCGTAAAGGGCTTTGAATCCAAGACTGAAAGCGAGGCGATACTGACCGGGGTCGGGTTTGTGCAGGAAAAGCCCGTTTACATATTCTGCCTGCCCAGACCTGAGGGGGATTTGTGGAATATCCTCTTTTTAACCTTTGAGAAAGGGATTGAGGTTGGTGATGCGGCAGACAAACTTATGCATGATTCCCGGTTCGCCCGCAGCTTTCAGCATATTGAAAAGGTGCGGGAGTTTGCTGCCATGGAGCACATCTATACCCCCATTATCAACCCTTTTAAAAATAATGTGCTGGTGCTGGGTGATGCAGCCTCCTGCCAGGAGCTGGAATGTCTGGGCGCAATGATTACCGGCTGGAAGGGTGGGCTTGCAATCGCCGCTGCCCTGAAAGAGTTCCAGCTTGGCGTTGCACCCCGGGCGGTGGGAGAATACTGTGACTGGTGGCTCAATACCTACATCAAGCAGTACGACTACCAGGGATACTTGCAGGTCTTCGGCGTTGCCTACATGTTCCCGCGGCAGGACATTATTGATTACATCTTCGGCCTCATGAAGGAGCCTTTCCCTCCTACCTTCAACCCTTATACGGCTGTGCGTCTGCTGGGGAATAAGCTCCAGACGATCATGCCGCAGATCTTTGCGGAAAGGCCGGACATTGTCCCTGAACTGCTTCCCAAACTGTTCGCCTTCCCGTCGGAGATCCTGGCAAAGACGCTGAAGGGGGAGTAATCTTCATGCGGATGCATGAAGAAGGGTTCAAGGGGTCAAGGAATCAAGGGGTCATAAGACCGAAGGCCGCTCTTGCGGTAATCTTTTGGGCGAGGCACCGCCTCGCCCCTACACCCTGGAACCCTCGAATCCTTGGACCCTGCATTTAGAACAGGCTGAGCTGTTTTGATTCTTTGGGAGATTCCTCCTTTTTATCGGAGGAGTCAAAAATCTGGATTTTGCCGAAGACGCCGTCGTAGCCGGGGACAATCTTTACCCTCTCCTCTCTCACCCGCATAATCCCTTCCGCGACCCTCGGAGAAGCGCAGCGCATGAGCTCCTCCAGAGGGAGGTCCATGAGGATCTTAAACTCCGATGCCCCTTTCTCTACCATTTTAAAATACTCCCTCTCCACTGACACACTCTCCACGCCAACCCCCAGCGCCTCGGCAATGATCTCTCGCAGGGGGATGAGGTGGACGGCAGGGATGGCATCGGCCGGTTTATAACCCTCGTTCCTGTCGGCAAGTTCTTCAACCCGGCTCATCACACCCACAGTCAGTTTCCTGCCGCATACGGGACAGATTCCTTTGTGCGCTTTCGTTTCCTTCGGGGAGAAGAGAACGTTACAGTTCCTGTGCCCGTCGAAATGGTACTTCCCTTCCTCGGGAAAGAACTCGATGGTAAAGAGAAATTTCTTCGGGTCCTTCCTTTTTATTGCGCTGATAATCGCGGCGTAATCGAGGTCGCAGTCAAAGCAGTTTGCCTCCCGCCCGATCTTCTCAGGGGAATGGGCATCGGAGTTGGAGATAAGGGTGATCCGGTCCAAGGCAGAGATCCTCCAGTTCATCCCCGGATCGGAGGAGAGACCGGTCTCGATGGCAGCGATAAAACGTTTCTGCTCACCGAAGCATTCATCAAGAGAGTCAAATCCGGAATTCGCCCCGAACACTGAAAACCATGGTGTCCAGGCATGGGCAGGAACGAGCAGGCAGTCAGGAGAACAGTCCAGGACGACCTTCACGAGATCCTTTACGGGAAATCCAAAGATCGGCCTGCCATCCGATCCCAGCTTCCCCATCCTGCTCAGTCTCTCATTGATCTTCTCCACCACCTGGATGCTGGGGACGAAGATCAGGGTATGAACCCTGCGGTTTCTCTTATCCTTCTGGCTGAAGATATTGCTCACCTCGGTGGTAAGGATAAAGCGGGTCCCGTTTTTGTCACCTTTCAGCGTGTAGAGACCGTTTTCTGCCGGGACAAGCTGGGATTTAATCTCAAGAAAATACGTGGGATGGGTGAAGTCTCCTGTCCCGAGAAGCTGGATACCCTTTAACGTAGCAAAACGTGCTACTACCTCAAGCCGCATCTCCTTGCTCGTGGCGCGGCTGTACCGCGAATGGATGTGGAAGTCAGCAATAAAACGCATCGTCTACCTGGAACAGTATTTTCTCAGCCTCTATCTTTTATCAAAAGCCCCACGAAGTAGTCAACTCCAACCTTTCGCCCGCTCCGGGTAGCCTCCGGGTAGCCTGTTGACATATTTCAGAAATTCTATTAATTATGTACCCATGCGGGGGGACAATCCCGGGGATAAAAAATCAGAGCTCCAGAGTATGGAAGAGAAGAACTGGTATCTTCTTCTATCCGCTCTCCTCCTGATCCTCCTTCTCACCTTGTCGTTACTCATCTACTACGTACCCAATCTGTTGAACATGGAATTCATTCCCATCCAGGACCCGGAAGCCTTGAGCCGAAAGCTGGGCGTGTTAGGTCTCCTGATCCTCGTCTACACTCTCTATTCATTGCGAAAGCAGCAGGAGATCAGACGGCTGCGCCAACAGCTCGTAAAGAAGGAAATAGAGATGAAGACGCTTTCCCTGCGCCTCATAGAACTGAGCAGCCTCTTTGAAGTGATATCCAGCATCAACAGCCATAAAGACCTGGGCAATATCCTTAATCTCATCGTGCAACACATCAGTCCAACGTTAAAGGCAGATTCCTGCTCTCTCATGCTGCTGGATGAAAACCTGAATCTCATCCTCCCTATCGCTTCCTGCGGGCTGAATGCTGAACAGGTGTGTAAGGCAAAGATTCAACTGGGAGACGGAATAGCAGGATGGGTGGTAAAAGAAGGGAAGCCTCTCCTCCTGAACAGTGAGGAGGATGTTGCCCGATTTATCCATGTGCCCTCAAAAATCAATCCGATTGCATCTGCCCTATCCGTCCCTCTCACGCTTGAGGGTACCGTGATCGGGGTCTTAAACATAAACCGTTTTGGCGGTGCGGATAAGTTTACCGAAGGGGACCTGAAACTCGCACAGATCTTTGCCCACGACGCCGCTGTTGCCGTGAGGAGCACCCGCTTGATGGACGAGAGCGTACAGAGGAGTATCCTTGAAGAGAAGAACCGCCTCCTCCGGAAGTTCCTGACCCGTTACGTCCCCGAACAGGTAGCATCAAAGATACTGGACGATCCTGAACACTACCTGAAACTGGGAGGAAAAAGAACGGACCTTACCATCCTCTTCGCTGATATACGGGGGTTCACCCGTTTTGCGGAGAGAACAGAAGCCGAGAAGGTGGTTGAAATCTTAAACCAGGTCTTTACCGAGTTCACCCAAGTAGTATTTGCCCACAACGGGTACATTAATAAATTTATTGGAGACTGCCTCCTTGCCCTTTACGACAGACAGTACACCAGAGGTGACGAAGTGATGATGGCGCTCAAGACCGCTGAAGAGCTGCAGAGGGTATTCAGGAGCATCCTGGGAAAACGGAATGATTCTAATTCCATGGGCCTGGGGATTGGCATCAACAGCGGGGAAGTGGTTATCGGTAATATAGGGTCAGAAGAACTCATGGATTATACCGTCATCGGAGATAACGTGAATATCGCCTCTCTCCTCCAGGAACAGGCAAAGAGCGGACAGACCCTGATCAGCAACAAGACGTACCAGCGGGTGCAGAACCAGATTGAGGCAAAAAAACTTCCTCCCCTCACGCTGAGAGGGAGGACAGCAGAAATTGAGGTGTACGAACTGGTGGGTATAAAAGAATAGGGTCGTAGGGTCAAAGGGTCAAGGGGCAGGGGTTAAGAGAAATGTCAAATGCCAAAATCTAAATTTCAAATTTGACATTTGAGTTTTGACCTTTGGATTTCTTTCTCTTGCCTGTTGCCTTCTATCTGTTGCCTATTGCCTTTTTTTACTGCCTGTTGCCTGTTATCATTTTTACCCAGGGGGGGAGCCATGAAACATGCTCGCGGCAACAAAACTTTCTTGCAGCGGCTGCAGCAGATCAGCCGGGGATACTGGGAATCCAGCATCCTTTTTGCAGGTGTCAAATCCGGCGTATTCAATATCCTGTCCTCTGGTTTTAAGAGTGCAGGAAAAATTTCAAAGACATTAAAAACTGATGAGCGGGCGACTGAAATCCTTCTCAATGCACTTGCCACTCTGGGTTTCCTGATAAAAAGGGGGAACCAGTACAGGAACTACCTCTTGACCAGCAGGTACCTGGTTGATGGGAAGAAGGATTACCGGGGCAACACCCTCCTCCACTCTCTCGACATGTGGAATACGTGGGGCATGCTTTCTGAAGTGCTTTATTCTGGAATACCTGCTACAGACCTCGTAAGGAAGCTTGGGACAGACCGGGAACGGGTAGAACACTTCATCTGCGCCATGGATGAACATGCCCAGGAACCTTCTGAAAAGATAGCCCGCCTGGTAAGACCGAAGAGTATCAAGAAGTTCCTCGATGTGGGAGGGGGGCCGGGAACGTACTGCCTTGCCCTGCTCAAGAGGAATCCGGAGATATCGGCAACGATTGTTGACCTGTCGTTACCGCTTCAGATAGCAAAGCGGCTGGCACGGGAAAGAGGCCTTACGAGAAGCCTTCAATTTATTGAAGGCGATTTCCTTAAGGTGAATTTCGGAAATGGTTACGACCTCATCCTGATGTCTCACATCCTCCACAGCAACTCTCCGGAAGACTGCGAGATTCTCATTCATAAGGGGTACTGTGCCTTACAGAAGGGGGGAAGGCTCCTGATCCATGACTTTATCCTGAACGAAGATAAGGTATCACCGCCCTCTGCTGCTATATTTGCAGTGAATATGCTCGTCAATACTCAAAAGGGCAGGACGTATACGAAAATGGAAATTACTGAGTGGATGAAGAAGGCTGGTTTCAGAGAGATCAGGTGTTATGTCGTAACGCCCGCCTCAAGGGCGATGGTGGGGGGAAAATAAGGGGTCAAGGGGTCATAAGACCGAAGGCCGCTCTTGCGGTAATCTTTTGGGCGAGGCACCGCCTCGCCCCTACACCCTGGAACCCCTGAATCTTCGAACCCTAGTTTGATTCACTCTTTGCTTCAGCAGATGCTGCCGGTTTCTCCTTTCCGTTGCCTGAATCCTTTTTCTCTGCATCCTTTTTCCCGGAATCAGCTTTCACAACTGCTTCACCTGTTTTGTCCCTCTTCGCTAAGGGCGCATCAGATTTCTTGGGATAGTCAGTTACATACCAGCCTGTCCCTTTCAATTGAAAAGAGCAGCTGGAAATAAGCTTGTGGATCTTCCCCTTGCACTGGGGGCATTCTTTCAGAGGCGATTCAGACGGCGATTGAAAATGTTCAAAGATCTTGCCGCACGCCTCACATTTGTATTCGTAAATCGGCATCTTTCCTCCTTAGCGCACAACTGCGTGGCACTCTTTCTGAAAGAGTGCTAAAATCAATGATAAAGGATATGGGCAATTTGGTCAATAGCGATTACAGATGTTCTATAAATAGAGTTCTTCGTTGCAATGCATATAAACGTCATTGCGAGGGACAAAGTCCCGAAGCAATCTCGATAATTAGATTGCTTCGTCGTCCTTCATGGGGGACTCCTCGCAAAGACAAAAGTATATTTTCAATGTTTCGAAATTTTTCAGAGGAAGCATTTCTGTGCCGCAAGTAAGCGTTATCATAACCACCTATAACCGGGCTCTGTTTGTGGAGGAGGCAATCCGCTCTGTCCTCGCCCAGGACTTCAAAGACTTTGAACTGGTGGTGGTGGATGACGGGTCAACTGATGGAACGAGCCAGACCTTGAAAAGATACGCTGACTCCATAGCCATCCTGCACCAGGAAAACCGGGGTGTCAGTTCAGCGCGGAACACCGGCATAAAACATTCTCAAGGCGCTTACATCTCTTTTCTTGACTCCGATGACCTCTGGCTGCCCGGAAAGCTTTCCACCCAAGTGTCATTTTTTGAGACGCACCCTCAAGCCCTCATCTGCCAGACTGAAGAGATCTGGCTGAGGAAAGGAGTAAGGGTGAACCCTCGGAAGGTACATAAAAAATATTCAGGGGAGATCTTCGAACACTGCCTCTCCCTCTGCCGGGTAAGCCCGTCCTCGGCAATGATCAGGCGAACCCTCTTTGACGAGGTGGGGTTATTTGACGAAGACCTCCCTGCCTGTGAAGACTACGATCTCTGGCTCAGGGCAGCATGCCGTTACCCCATCTACCTGATTGACAAACCCCTGATTATCAAGCGGGGCGGCCACCCGGATCAGCTCTCCAGGATGTTTGAGGGAATAGACCGCTTCCGCATCAGGGCCTTGACGAAAATTCTTGCAAGCAACCACCTCACCCCTCACCACTATCACCTGGCGCTCAAGGAACTGAAGAGGAAGTGCAGGATCTACGGCGAGGGCTGCCTGAAGAGAGGGAAGAAAGAAGAAGGCGAAGAGTATCTCGCCCTGCCGTCAAAATATGAAAAAACTCCGAAACACGAAGAAAAGGGAGATTCGAACGCGAATGAAGATTTTTTTGGGAACCATTCTTAGTGAAGCGGAACGCCCGCAAATTCGGCTGTATGAACCGCCGAAGGCGGAGAGTTTCGAATTTGCAGTGAAGCGAGCTTAGCATGGTCGAAAAAATGTTTTTAAGCAGAGAGGAGCGACCCTTTTCAGCGATCTCATGAAGAGGAGTTTTTATGGACACGATGAACCTGGGTGCCATCCTCACCCTGCAGGCGAGTAAATATAAGGATAAGGTTCTCATGGTCTGCGACGACCAGAGAATAACCTATGGCGAGCTGAATGCAAGGGTAAACAGTTTAGCCAGCGGACTCCTCTCGCTTGGAATAAACAAGGGCGATAGGGTCGCTACTCTCTTCCACAACAGCCCGGAGGCGGTAGAAACCTTCTTTGCCCTGCTGAAAATCGGTGCAGTCTGTGTCCCTCTGAACTACCGCCTGACCGGTGAGGAGCTTACGTACATCATCGAACACTCTGATGCAAAAGCTCTGATCTCCGGCAGAGAATTCACCGGGGTGATCATACCAATCTCCCGAAATCTCAAAAGGGTTACCGCCTGGATTACTGACGACCCCGAACCGGGTTCAGGGATGCTATCGCTCTCCGAACTGATCAGAAGGCATCCGGCAGAGGAGCCGAAAAGACCGGTTGCCATGGAGGATGAATCCGTCATCCTCTATACCTCCGGCACCACTGGCACGCCAAAGGGTATCGTGCTTACGCACCGGACCCAGTTCTTCAACACGATTAACTATGTTTCAGCGTACATGATGAATGACCGGGATATCGAACTAGCACTCACCCCCGTGTTCCATTCCTCAACCCTTGGCAGGATCATCACCTATGTCTTCACCGGGGCTACCTTTATTACCTCAAAAAAGTTTGACCCTGCTTGGGCGCTGAGGACGATTGAAAAGGAAAAAGTCACTTCCATCACTCAGGCACCGACCATGTACCAGGCCATGATGAATCCGTTGAAGGCGGACGGATTTGATACCGCTTCTGTCAGGAGGGTGGTTACCGGTGCCGCTCCCATGTCGGTCACTGGGAAAAAATCCCTGCAAGGACTCTTCCCCCATGCCGGATTTTTTGACCTCTACGGACTTACCGAGGCATCGCCTGGCGTGACCATCCTCAAGCCTGATGCATTCTTTCAAAAAATCGGGAGCGTGGGGAAACCAATGGCATTTGTTGAGGTAAAGGTGGTGGATGAAGGGGGAGCGGAAGTGCCTGCAGGTGAGGTGGGAGAGATCATCTGTCGTGGTCCCAATGTCATGAAGGGGTACCACAAAGACCCGGGAGCTACTTCCGAGGCATTACGAGATGGCTGGCTCTACACCGGAGACATGGGGAGGATGGATCAGGACGGTTTCCTTTACCTGGTGGACCGGAAAAAGGATCTCATCATCAGCGGGGGAGAGAATATCTATCCTGCAGAGATCGAGAGGGTGCTCCTTGAGCATTCCAGGATCCTTGATGCGGCAGTTATCGGTGTGCCTGATTCCTACTGGGGAGAGCGGGTAAAGGCTTTCGTAGTGCTGAAACCGGGAGAAGCTCTATCTCAAGAAGAGGTAATCAGGTTCTGCGGGGAGCATCTCGCCAGTTATAAAAAACCGAAGGAAGTGGTCTTCCTCGATAAGCTGCCGAGGAATGCGGCGAATAAGGTGATGAAGGAAGAGTTAAAGAGGCAAGATAAAAGGGCGGGTTAAAACCCGCCCCTACATAAAACGTTTGGTCGTTCTTACGATAATTCTTTTGGGCGCAGCAAGCGGCGCCCCTACGTGCTCCGCGCTCTATGCTCCACACTCCTTGTTCATTCTCTTCACTGTGGCACTCACCGGCCCGTGCATCATACTTTTACCATTAAGGTCGATGTCCTCGAGCTTGTAGTAATAGGTCTTATGAACCTTCACACCTTCATCAACATACTGATAGCTCGCTCCGCTTGTGCTCGTGCCCTGGGCAGGGATTAATGCAGGATTGATCTTCACATACTCTCCGCCTTCAGATTCAGCACGGAAGATATTGAAACCTGCATTGTTGACCTCGGATTCGGTGGTCCATTCAAGGATGACCTTTCTGTGAGATGGAGTGGCAGTAAAGGATGAAAGCGTAATCAGCGTAGGAACTGAAGCTTGGAAATAACTTCCCCCGATCCCTCCGATACTGGTCACGCCGGTACCCGATAAATTATTCCGGGGGACATAACACTTAATAGGCCAAGGTTCATTATTGTTTTTCTTTATTCTTTGTTCGCCCCGGTTTCTTCTTGCGAAGGTTTCGGCCAGTGAGATTCTCGACCTTCATGTGAAAATTTTCGCTCCCTGCTGGTCGTCCTGTTCGTGTTGCCCTTCGCAGTTTCTTATATGTCTCGTTATCGTTAACCAACAAGAAATCATACCAATCGTTGACATACTGCCATAATGAATGATCCCTTACCAGTTCGTCAGTGTCCCGCAATCCAACATGAAACCTTGCACTCGACCAACAATAATCCCAGGGCCTTTCTACCATTCCCGCACGTACAGGATTTTGCTCCACATATCGGACTGCTGCCAGCAAGTGTGTTTCGTCCAATACACTCGAACCGAAGCGCCCCTGGAAAAGATAGCCTTTCACTCCCTCCCCAAAATTTCGCATGCGGGTATATCGCTTGTGCGCTTCACCGATTGCGCGGGCTAATGCCTTTTCATCGCCCGGCACAGCAACAAGATGGACATGGTTTGTCATAAGACACCATGACAGAACCTCAACTCCGAATCGTTTTGTCTCGTCTCCTATGTAACGAAGGTACGCCTGACGATCGCCATCGTTTCTGAATATTGCTATTGAACGAACACCGCGTTGTGTTACATGATGCGGATATCCGGGAACAACCAGTCGTGCTATTCGCGCCATGTCGGGAAAGTAGATCAACTAAGAGATATTGTCAAATACTAATTAAGTGTTATGTCCCCAGAATTACGTCTTGCGTGCCTGAAACGACCGTGGAGACCCTGATCGCTGACAAGCCAAGTCCGGGTTGCGCCGTCAGTTCTTGACCTCCCGGTCGATCTGGAACCCTTCCTCTTTCAGAAGCTTCAAAGCTGCGTCGACCACCATCGCGTCGTAAAAGATTCCCCTATTCCGCGAGATTTCATCGATTGCTTTATCCAGGCCAAGAGCAGGTCTATAGGGCCTGTGCGAGACCATGGCCTCGACAACATCCGCGACACAGAGAATCCTTGCCTCCGGCATGATCTGTTCGCCCGTGAGACCCAGAGGGTAGCCCGAACCGTCCATTCTTTCATGATGTTGCCGTACGATCTGTGCAAGCGGCCACGGGAAGTCTATCATTTTAAGCGTTTCGTAGCCGACATCGGGATGTCTCTTGATCAACGCCATTTCAAGGTCGCTCAGCTTGCCGGGGTAGGTAAGAATCTCTATGGGAACCGATATCTTGCCGAGATCATGAATGACGCCTGCCAATCGGATTGCATCTATCTGGTCCTGCGAAAGGCCCATTTCCGTCGCTATGGAACGGGCAAGATTCGCCACGCGGCGCTGATGACCAGCGGTGTAGGGGTCCCTTCTCTCGACCAAGGACGCTACGACCTCAATAGTTCCGCCAAGTGCCTTTCGCAACGTCGCAAGAACCTCTTTAAGCTTCTCTTGTACCCGTAGATGCTCAATTATCCCCGCCAACACGGCACCTACCGCCCTGAGAAACTCCACTTCTCTCTCACTCCGGGCATGCCCCTCTTCAATATAGAAGTTCAATACCCCCAACACTTCGGCCTCCATCTCAATGGGAATGCAGTAGTGCCCATGGGGAACGATTCCCGGATATGAGTTGTCGTGGCGTTCGTCAATACAGGGAGCGTACTGTACCTCCTTCAATGAAGCCGCTCGACCACAAAGGCAGCGCCCAAAGGGAACTCGCTCGCACATAGTCAGCAGTGGCGCAGCTAAACCACATTGGGCCGTCATCACCAGCACACCAGGGTCGTCGCCGACAAGGAATACTGCGCCTTTTGATTGGAGGGAAAGCCAGGAGACAGAGAAAACGTGCTGCAGAATGAGCCGCAACTGCTCCTTGAGAGGAATGTCCTTCAATGATAGGTGAACCAGTACGCTAAGGATCTCCGCAATCTCCTCGGATGGGTGCCTCGGATTCGTAACGCATTTCTGGTCGTTTATCGTCCACCTTGACGGCGGGTCGGTGCATGTGTCGATCGGACGGTCCTTTGTCACGTTAATATCGTTCATCTTTGCTCCTGCGAGAACTCGTTTTTTGCCTTCGAACATTAATTTTTAAGCTTATTCCACAGTTGGAAACAATATAAAAGGCGTAGGTTAACGTGTCAATCATTTTTCGTAGAATAATCACTGAAATGACCTTGTAAAATCAATAGAATATAGCCCAATTGATTATTATACGGAATCGTTACAACTTAAAAACTTGTTATGATTGAGGCGTTCAAAGAGTACCTTCTTCGTACGGAGATATCAGGATCACCTATTTAATTGTTCTTTCTCCTGCCCTTCTCAAACTTCCAAAACTCGCCTGGTTTTATGATGGGTATTTTCTGAATCTTTTTCAAAACAAGGAGATCTTCATCGCCGGTGACAACACAATGCACCCTGCCGTTTATCGCTGCTGCAAGGACGTTATCATCATCTGGATCCCGGCAGATTCTGGACGGCAAAGGATCACCGGCAAGCATTACGGCATGTTGTACAATAAACGCTGCGGCCTTATCCACGTTAGCCTTTGTAAAGCGGAACTTTTTTAAGAGTCTGTCACAGAATTCATCAAGCACCCATTGAGATATACATATGGTATGTTCTGCTAGACAGTGGTCAAAGAGGTCACTGCATAGCCCACGGGCCACAAATGCAGCTATCAATACATTTGTATCCAGGAAAACCTTCATGAAACTTCGCGAAAAACATCTTCGTCAGTATAGAGACCCCGCCGCTCCCCCTCCGGCACCATGATAGCGCGGAGACGCCGGAACTCCTGCCGTGCGAAATACTGCCGGAGTGCCTCCCGGATGATATCACTCCTGTTCAGGTGTTCCTTCTTGATCATCCCGTCTAACTTCTGCCTGAGGGACTTGGGAAGACTTATAGTAATCGTTTCTCTCATACATAAACCTCCTTTCCTGTATTACAATCTAATACACACAAGACAAAATGTCAATGGGTTGGAATGAGATTTCGGGGGAAAAGGCTTCTTCGTTACTTAATATTTTTTCGATAATTCAAGGGCAGACACATGGATCTCACCCTGCAGGCAAATTCAAAGGGGCGGATTACGATCCGCCCTTCCCTGTTCCGTGCTCAGCGCTCCCTGCTCAATGCTTTCATCTCCACACTCACCGGCCGTGCATCGTGATCTTACCGTTCAGGTCAATGTACTTTACCTCTTGCTTTGCCATACCAGGAAAGTTTCCCCTGCTATGGTCATGGTCCCTTTTCTCGGTTTTTGAGTTGTATTGGGTGCAACGGAATAGCTGACAGTACCATTGCCTATCCCGCTGCCATTGGACGTAATGGTAATCCAGTCTACGTCAGTTTCTGACGTCCAATTGCAAATGTTTTCTGCCGTCACATTCACGTACCCCGTTCCTCCCGCGGCCTTGAATAATTTACGGGTTGGTAAAATTGAATAAAGGCAGGTTTGAGCAGCAGGGTGAAAGTAACTTCCCCCGATCCCACCAATACTGGTAACACCAGACGAGGATAAATCAACCTTTACGGGCGGAGAATGGTATACCCATACGCTGCTCTGATAGAGCGCTGTTACGATTACCCCCCCATCGCTTGAAGTAGAAAGGGCAAAATTCATAAAGTTGAGGGTCATCAGGTTGGGAATTCCATCTCCCCTGATGTCCCGCTGCTCTACCAGGTTTCCAGAAGCATCGAAGTAGAACAAATGGCTTGAATATTCTCCGCCGTTGGTATTGCCAAGACCGACAAATCCCCCACCGGGCAATCCGACAATAGAATACATGGTTATATGCAGAGAAGAAATATCAACCTTATTGGTGAGAGTGAGGCTGTCATTGTAGAAGTAGAGATAGGGAGCAAACCCGGCGCCACCTGAATAGACACGGCCAAGTTCCGGGAGAATCACAAATCCGCCTCCAACCAGTCCTGCAACATCCCCCATCCGCACATAGTTATAGGTCCACCCGTTAGGGTCGGTCCATACATTGACGGATCCCAGGAACTCCCCGGAAGCGTTATAGAGAGTCACTACACCCGATGTATTGGTTGTTACAACAAAATTACCGTTGCTTAAACCTGAGAAATACGGGCCGGGACCTATGGTAGAACCGCTGAAGGTATTTCTTAAGGCGCCGCTTGAATCTATGTGCCAGATGTTCCAAGTACTACTATTCACTTCCCCTTTTAAAAGCCAGCCGCTGCTCCCCGCATCACGGATAAACCAGGGTGTCCCGATGGAACTAAAGGAAGTTGTATTGAGCAGATTTCCCTCCAGATCGAATATGAAGACCTTATTGGCTGATTCATCCAGGACTGCGAACCTGTCCCCCTGATCACAGACATCTCCGAAACCATCTCCATCACTGTCCATCTGATCAGCATTGGAAACAGTGGGACAGTTGTCACTCTCGTTAGGGATTCCATCACCGTCAGAATCTTCACCGGCATCACCGATGATGTAAAGAAATTGTGTCGTCCCATTCGTCATAGGAATCTTTTGCGCAGAAAATGCAGTGAATGGGATGAGAAGAATGATGAACAACAGAACCGTGATAAAATTTTTATGTTTCATAACACCCCCCATAAAACGTTTGGTCGTTCTTACGATAATTCTTTTGGGCGAACACGCAGGTTCGCCCCTACATAAAACGTTCGGTCCGCCGCAGGCGGATAATAGTAACCGAAAATGTTAAAAGATAAACGGATAGAGGTGAGATGATTGTTACCTATTGGAGTGAAGATTAACATCTTCTTGGCCCCGCCTTATATGTTATAACTGAAAAAAGCCGTTAACTAACGGATAACCAAGATACAGATTATGCAAGAATATAGCTGTTTTTTACGCCTAAAAAGAATTAGTGTCAAGGAATTTCAGAGAGGGAAAGAGACGGGAAAAAAGCCGGTTCTGAAACAGTTTAACGAGGCTTTTCGCCCACTACAATCCAGTAGTAGTTTGTGGAAGGACGGCCATCCTTCTGGGTATACTTGGTGTCTTCGAGGATTTCCTCATTGAGGTAGGTAATGGTAAGCCAGGAGAATACCTTCCGTATCTCCTGCTCGTGGGAGAAGTGGAAGATCACTCCCTTGAGATACTTCTCATCATCAATGATAAAGGTATTCTCTTCAATCTCAACCCCTTTTTCCTTACCGATAAAATAGAGGGTATTCCGGGTGGAACGGATCGCGGCTATCAGCTTGCCGCCCGGCTTCAAAGTCCTCTTTATCTCGTCAACACTCTGAAGCATCTCTTTGAAACTCTGAAGGTACACGCTCCTCCAGGCAAGAACGAGGTCGAGGCTCTCGTCCTCAAAGGGAAGCACCTTCATATCACCGACTATGACCTTTGAATCCGGATGAAGCTCCTTCCTGATGAACCGGATGGCAGACGGGGAGATGTCAAGGCCGATGGGCTGAAATCCCTTTTCCTGTAAAGGGGCAAGGTGCCTGCCCAGCCCGCAGCCCAGGTCAAGAGCAAAAGCGTCAATCCTCTCGCTTGCCTTTAAGATTTTCAGGAGATTGGGTTCAGGTTTCTGAAGGTTGTAGGCCCCTTCCTTGATGAGTCCTTCCCAGGGATTTGAAATATCCTTTACCTTTTCCATAAATTCGATTAGTTTTATTAACGTCCTTCAGGAGATTGCGTCACTGCGTTCGCAATGACAGGGGTGGGCAATCAAGCTACCGTGCAGTCATTGAGAGGGTTCCGCCGTGCAGACAAAAAGCAATCTCATTTGATAAATACTATATTCGATCATGAGATATTTTTCAAGGAATAACTTGCGCTTGAACGGATTACGCTGGTTTCTTTTCATCCAGATTGCCATTTCTTCTGTCTTGGGTGCCGGCTGCCAGGAGAAGGGGAAACACAAGCTGCCGGGCTTTCTCTATCTCCGCCTGAACACCAATCCCACCACCCTTGACCCTGCCTTGATCGTGGATGTCGCCTCCGCAAACATAGCAGCAAAGCTCTTCAACGGGTTAGTCCGCTTCGGAGAGCGGATGGAGATCGTGCCGGACATTGCCCGCACCATTGAAGTGTCGCCTGACGGCACACGGTACTCTTTTGAGCTGAGGCCCGGTGTCAGATTCAGCAACGGCCGGGAAGTGGCCGCCGCTGACTTCAAATACAGTTTTGAAAGGATCCTCAACCCCGGAACAAAATCTCCCCGCACCTGGGTCTTTAGCCGGATTGCAGGGGCACAGGAGTATATGGAAGGTAAAAGGTGTGAGGTGTTAGGTGTTAGGGTGAAAGGCAAATACAAACTTGAGATTATATTGGATAAACCTTTTGCCCTCTTCCTCCAGTTCCTTGCCCTGCCCACTGCATACTGCCTCCCGAAAGAAGAGATTGAACAATGGAAAAAGGATTTCTCTTTTCATCCGGTGGGCACCGGCCCCTTCATCCTTGAGGAGTGGAAGCACAACGTCTCGCTGAAGATGACTGCCAACCCGAATTATTTTGACAATAAGGCAAAAGTGCTGGGGATCATCTACCGCGTCATCCCGGAAGACTTAACTGCCGT
>JAPLJA010000057.1 GCA_026388815.1 Pseudomonadota bacterium | reverse complement strand
GTCACGTCGGACAGGTGTAGCACGTTCACGGAGATGGGGTGTTCTTGCTGTCGGTGCAGGTTTTATGGTCCTCTTTGTTGCCCTTGGTCTGATGATCTTCCCTGCTGAGTGGAATGCGTTACTTCCCAAACTGCAGCAGTCTCTTTCTCATTAAGGAGGGTTACTATAATGGAAATCACGAAACAGCGATTCATCAACATTCATAAATATGCCCTTTTTGCTGGCATTGCCTTTTATCTCTACAGCATCTTCGTTTCAAAGAGCCTCCAGTTCGGGATCTTCTTTGTACTGGCCGTGAGCTGTTTTAACCTCCTCCAGCTCAGGTTCTTCCAGGGACGCCCGCGGCTTGCAGCGCATACCTGGCTTGTCCCTGCGCTTGTCGCCATCTTCACGTCATCAGTTCTCATGGAGAAGGGGCCCGGTGCCTCCAAGCCCCTCTATACAGCAATTACCCTCATTATCAGCCTGATCCCCTTACTCCTGCTGGCGACAGGAAAAGCAGTTGAGAAGGCGAGCCAACGGCCGAGGCTGGAGGTTGTAAACTTTCGTATCATCGTTCAGACCCTGGTCTTCACCCTTTACCTCGCTGTCTCGGCAAATACCTGGATCCTGGGAACCAAACATGAGCTCCTTTTCTGGGGTATGTTTCATGTTTTTACTGTCGCTATCTTTCCATTTCTGTTCGGCAGGGTGCTCTGCGGCTGGCTCTGTCCTAATGCCACCTTGCAGGATGCACTGCACAAGAATCTCACCTACAAGCGGCCTATATCGCGTCTGCCCAGGGCGATAGAGGAGCAGAGCCATACAACAGCCATGTACCTGAGAGAGGGTGACAAGAGTGCCCCATTTTTTCCCTTTACGTTGCTCCTGGCCTGGTTCCCCATGTTTTTCACTGAGACCGTTTTCGACCTCACCACTGTGCCCTGGTATCCTACAGTATTTCTCTACGGACTTTTAATCTGCTCTTTCCTGTTGCCGTGGAGGAAGCTGTGCACTCACTTCTGCTGGCTTTCCTCCTACCGGGGACTTGCAGGGCAAGCCAGTCTGTGGCGGATCCGCTATAATAAATCAAATTGCAAAGATTGTAAGGTGTGTTTCGCTGAAGCTGCCTGTCCTTTCTACATCGACATCCGCAACCAGGATAACGAAATGCCTGCTACCTGCTGCCTCTGCTTCAGTTGCATGGAGGCCTGTCCTGCTGAGGGTTGCCTGACCTTCAGGAGGGCAAAGGAAGAGAAGGAGCGGATCAGGGCGATAGGAAAGACAGCCTGACAATTTTAGATTTTAGATTGCGGAGTAAAATCAGGGAAAAGTCGTTAGTGCATGGCAAATATTGAATACAGGGATACAGAAGTCAGAATCCAGAATTCAGAAGCAAAAATTATTTTTATTCTGACTCCTGACTACTGAATTCTGAATTCTTGATAGCAACTATTCACCCCAGAGGGAGGTCTTATGAAAATCCTCGGTATCTGTGGCAGCTTGAGGGAAGAGAGCAATACGAACAAGATCGTTAAGAGGGTGGTAAAGGCATCGGGCTGTGAAAGTGAGGTCCTTGATCTCGGAAAGATGGATATCAAGCCATGTACGGGTTGTCTCCTGTGTACAATGAATGAGGGTCAGTGTGTTATAGAAGACAGCATGCGGGATATTTACGGTAAACTGATGAATGCTGATGCTA
>JAPLJA010000262.1 GCA_026388815.1 Pseudomonadota bacterium | reverse complement strand
GGCCCCTTTGCCAATATTGCCGTTGGCCAGTCTTCCATCATCGGAGACCGGATCGGACTCAAGCTGTTTGATTATCACGTAACTGAGAGCGGTTTTGGATGTGACATTGGTTTTGAAAAGTTCTGGAATGTGAAGAGTCGTTTCAGTGGTTTGAAACCCAATGTTTCAGTAATTACCACAACCATTCGTGCCTTAAAGATGCACGGCGGTGGTCCCAAGGTGGTAGCTGGTCTGCCGCTTGATGAATCCTATACCAGGGAAAATCTTGGGCTGCTGGAAAAGGGTATTCCCAATTTGCTCCACCATATCAATATCGTGCAACAGTCCGGAATTAAACCGGTCGTTTGCATCAATAGTTTCCATACCGACACTAAAGATGAGATTGCCATGGTAAGAAAGTATGCCGAGAAGGCAGATGCCCGATGCGCAGTCTCCGAGCACTGGGCAAAAGGCGGAGAAGGGGCTTTGGAATTAGTAGATGCAATCATCGAGGCTTGCAATGACAAGGTGGACTTCAAGTTCCTCTATCCCTTAGAGATGCCGTTGAGACAGCGGGTCGAGCTCATTGCGAAGAATGTTTATGGTGCTGATGGCGTTTCCTGGACTCCAGATGCAGAAGCAAAAGCAAAGAAATTTGAGGCTGATCCTTCGACGAAAGATTTTGCCACCATGATGGTGAAGACCCACCTCTCCCTTACCCATGACCCGGCAATCAAAGGGGTGCCAAAGGGGTGGACATTACCGGTGCGAGATGTTTTGATCTTTGCAGGTGCTAAGTTTCTCTGCCCTTGCGCCGGCACCATCAGCCTGATGCCAGGCACCAGTTCCGATCCTGCTTTTCGCAGAATTGATGTGGATGTTAAAACCGGAAAGGTGAGCGGTCTCTTTTAAGGAAAGAAGGCCTTTTCTTAAAGAAGGGGCAGGGGGGGTAGAGAATACCCTCTGTCCCCTTCTTTACATTTAGAGCGCACATTTGGTTTTTAAGGACCCCATGATGAAGGAAGACGTCAAAGTCTGCTTTTACCCTTATGAAAAAGATGTTGTTGTCAAACGGGGAGAGAATCTTTTGCGTGCCGCCCTGGAAGCCGGCATTCATATTAATGCCTCCTGTGGCGGCGAAGGTCACTGCGGGAAATGCAGGGTTGTGATAAAAAGCGGTGAGGCAGAATGTAAGGAGTGCAGGAAACTTACCCCTCAGGAGCTTGCTTCCGGTTATCGCCAGGCCTGCCGCACCACCATTTTAAGCGACCTCGAAGTTTTTATCCCGCCTGAATCCCAACTGGATAAAAAGGTCCTGGAGCGGAGAAAAGCCAGCACCTCATCCGGCCGGCACATATCATCCCAGCTTCTGGAAAAGCTCGTCAGCGGTGCCTGGTATAACCCGGCCTTGCGCAAGCACTTCCTCGAAATCGACCCGCCGACTCCTCAGGACAATACGAGCGATCTCGCCCGGCTGCTTCGTTCCCTGAAGAGACAATGCAACATTGAAAATGTCTCCGTTGATTTCCTGCTGCTGAAAAAACTCTCCCCGATCCTCCGGGAGGCGAATTGGAAGGTTACCGTTATCCTGGTGCAGACCCGGGTTGAATCCCAACTGGGAAAATATCAGCTCCGGGGATCCAGGAGGCCCAAGCTGATCAGCGTAGAGCCGGGGGATACGACGGATAAACACTACTCCGTAGTCCTGGATATCGGCACCACTTCACTCTGGGGGCAACTCCTGGATTTAAACCGCGGAGAGACCCTGGCGGAAAGCTCAGAATACAATCCCCAGATCTCCTGTGGTGACGATGTGATCACCCGGATTATCTACTCCCAGAAAAGCGGGGGCTTGAAAAAGCTCCAGGACCTGGTTGTTTCAGCAATCAATACGATCATCGACGACCTTGTAAAGAAGAGCGGGGTTGAGCGTAAATTTATTTCCCACCTTACGGCTGCCGGCAATACGGTTATGTCCCACATCCTTCTCGGGCTGGATCCCAGGTACATTAGGGAGTCCCCCTATACGCCGGTAGCAAACTTTATTCCCCCGGTGAGGGCAATCCGCCTGGGACTTGAGGTGGAAGACTTCGTCTACCTGTACACCTTTCCCTCAGTGGCGAGCTATGTAGGAGGCGATATTGTTTCGGGGGTCCTCGGCTCCGGCGTCTATCAACGGAAGGATTTGACCCTCTACATCGATATCGGCACCAACGGAGAGATCGTTCTCGGGAATGCGGACTGGCTCCTCACCGCATCGTGTTCAGCCGGTCCTGCTTTTGAAGGGGGAGGGGTCAAGTTTGGCATGAGGGCAACAGAGGGAGCAATCGAAGGCTTTGATATTCATCCCACCACCTTTGAACCGATGATCCTGACCATCGGCATGGTAAAGCCCAAGGGAATCTGCGGATCGGGAATTATCAACATTGTAGCTGAGCTCCTTGAAGCAGGGGTTATTTCTCCCAACGGCAAGTTCAATGTGGAGCTGAACATGCCTCGGATCAGGAAGGGTCCGGATGGTTTTGAATATGTTCTGGCCTGGAAAGAAGAGACCCAGATTGAAGAAGACATTACGATTACTGAGGCCGACATTGATAATGTAATGCGGGCCAAGGCAGCGATGTTTGCCGGCTGCCACTCGCTCCTGGAGAAGGCCAACCTCGCCTTCCCCGATCTATCCCAGGTAGTCATTGCCGGCGCCTTTGGCGATTACATCGATTTAGAGAAAGCGATCACCATTGGGCTCCTGCCTGAACTCCCCCTCGACAAGTTTGTCTTTATCGGGAACGGTTCTCTTCTGGGTGCAAAGTTGATCTCGCTTTCCAATGAACTCCTCGATGATGGAGAGAGAATTGCCAGCAAGATGACCAACGTGGAGTTGAGCGAGGACCTTTCTTTCATGGAAAAGTACATTGCGGCACTCTTCCTGCCACACACCGATGCTGAGCTGTTCCCCGCGACCATCCAAAGGATCAACGGGTTTAAAAAAGCCTCGCGGGCAGAGGCCGGGAGGCTCAGTTGAGTTTTGTCATTGCAGTTGCCGGCAAGGGAGGGACCGGAAAGACCACACTCTCAGGTCTGTTCATCCGCACCTTGATGAAGAGGAAGAAAGGGCCCATTCTGGCTGTAGACGCTGATCCAAACTCCAATCTTCCCCTGGTGCTCGGGTTGAAGGTAGACAAGACAATCGGCATGGCCCGGGAGGAGTTTTTTGACAGCAGGACGAAAATCCCTGCCGGTATGCCCAGAGAGGCTGTTTTAGAGACAAAGTTGCACGATGTCCTGGTAGAGAACAGGGACTATGACCTCTTGGTGATGGGCCGGCCGGAGGGACCGGGATGCTACTGTTATCTGAACAATATTTTACGGAAATTTTTAGACGTCTTAGTGGATAACTACCCGTACAGCGTCATTGATAATGAGGCGGGGATGGAACACATGAGCCGCCGGACCACCCGGGGTGTTGATATCCTGTTGATAGTTTCTGATCACAGCCTGCGTGGCATTGAGACGGCCTTTCAGATAAAGAGTCTTGCTCACGATTTGAACCTGGAGATCAAGCGCTACGGACTCATTGTCAACCGGGTGAAGGGCGCGCTCGGTCCCTCGCTCATTGAGGAGATAGAGAAGAAAGGACTGAAACTGGCCGGCACCATACCGGAGGATGAGATTATACAGGATTTTGAAATCAGGGGAATCAGTCTGGTGGAATTGCCTGATGATGCTCCGGCGGTATTGGCTGTTGAGAGGCTCATGGGGGGATTGGGCATTATTTAAAAGAAAGGAGTTATCATGAGTGCCAAGATCATCAGCGGAACAGAGATTGCCAAACAGATCAGGGAGGAGCTTCAGAGAGAAGCGGCCGACCTGAAGTCAAAGCATAACCTTGTCCCTGGATTGGTTACCATTCTGGTGGGAGAAGACCCGGCCTCGGTCAGTTATGTGACCGCCAAGCAGAAGACCTCCAAGGATCTGGGGTTTTATTCCATTCAGGATACCCAGCCTCCGGATATCACGGAAGACAAGTTGATCACACTCATCGAGCAGTACAACCGCGATCCCAAGATTCACGGCATTCTGGTTCAACTGCCGCTGCCCAAGCACATTAACGAGACGAGAGTCCTCTATGCCATGGATCCGAAGAAGGATGTGGATGCCTTCCACCCCTTTAATGTGGGGAAGCTCATGATCGGTGAGGCTGATTTTTATCCGTGCACACCCCATGGTATCCAGCAGCTTCTCGTTCGCTCGGGGGTGAAGATAGAGGGGGCAGAGGTGGTTGTGGTAGGGAGGAGCAACATTGTAGGGAAACCCATTGCCATGATGCTTGTGCAGAAACAGTCCGGAGCGAATGCCACCGTAACCATCTGTCATACCAAAACCAGAGACATGGCAGCTCATACCCGGACGGCGGATATCCTGATCGTTGCCGCTGGCAAGCCCAAGGCAGTAACGGCGGACATGGTTAAAGAAGGGGCTGTGGTCATCGATGTGGGGGTGAACCGGATTGGCATGACGGCGGAGGGAAAAGCCAAGCTCTGTGGAGATGTAGATTTTGAAGGAGTCAAGGAGAAGGCGAGCGCTATCACGCCGGTACCCGGAGGCGTTGGCCCCATGACGATAACCATGTTGATGATGAATACCATTAAGGCAGCCAAGGTATCTGCCGGTTTGAAATAGACAGGAGGGATGACGTATGGAAAAGCAGGAGGAGAAAGTGGGATTTGACGGGAAAAAGGTAAAAATTCTTGGCCCGACTTTCGAAGAGGGCACGCCTGAAGCACCAGCAAACTGGAGGAAAAAGATTGGAAGCCGACAGGACAAGCTCAATTACCTGGTGGCCGGGGAACGGTACTGGTACAGTAAGGAATGGTATGGGAGCGAAAAGAGGAAGAACCCGGCTTAAACAACGAGCAGCTTTACCGTATACCAAAACTTTTAATTGTTGGGGGTGAACAATGGCGCTGGAAATAGCTAAACAGCAGTACACAGGGAAAATCAGGGAGATTACCCTCGGTAAAGGGGCGAAGGCAGTAAAGGTGGGGGGAGAGACCGCTTATCCCTTCTACCTCTTCGAGGGACAGATGCCCAATCCTCCTAAGATTGCGCTCCAGGTCTGGGACATCAAGCCCGAGGAGTGGGCAGCAGCGGCAATTGAACCATTCAAGGATGTTGCAGGCGATCCGGTTGCCTGGGCGAAAAAGTGTATCGACGTTTACAAGGCAGACCTGGTTGCCCTTCAACTGGTCAGCACTGACCCGAACGGGATGAATCGGGGGGCGGATGAGGCGGCAACAACCGTGAAAAAGGTGGCAGACGCCATTGACTGCCCTTTGATTGTCTGGGGAGTCAATAACGTTGAAAAGGATATGGAGGTATTGAGAAAAGTGGCAGAGGTGTGTGAGGGCAAAAGCCTCATCATCGGCCCGGTGACTGAGGGGAATTACAAGCAGATCGGAGCCACTGCCATCGGTTACCAGCATACGGTAATTGCTTCCACCCCGATTGACATTAACCTTGCCAAGCAGCTCAACATCCTGCTCGGAAACCTGGGAGTCTCAGACGAGCGTCTCATTGTTGATCCCACGACAGGTGGTCTCGGGTATGGTCTTGAGTACACCTTTTCAGTCATTGAAAGGCTCAGAATGGCTGCACTGACCCAGCAGGACGACAAGCTTCAGTTTCCCATTGTCTGCAATCTCGCAGAAGAGGTGTGGAAGACAAAGGAGGCCAAGACCGGCGATGACGCCAAACTGGGCAATGCAAACAAGCGAGGTATCCTGATGGAATCAATTACCGCAGTCACTCTCTTGATGGCAGGCGCTGATATCCTCATTATGAGGCACCCTGAATCCATGGAGAGGGTAAGAAATATTATCAAAGAACTACTCGGATAGAAGGAGGGCGAGTAATGGCAGAAGGAGAAGCCAAGAGCGTAGACAAGGCTACCTTAGAAATTCTTGAGAAGGCGGCCAGGGAAGGGATCGAGACGGTCTTTGACCGGGCAGAGAAGATGAAGCCCTGCCCCATTGGCGCAGAAGGCAGTTGCTGTAAGAACTGTTCTATGGGGCCGTGCAGGGTTCCTGCTCCAAAAAAGAAGGAAGAGACAGCTGAGGAGAAGGCAAAGAGGAGAGGGATCTGTGGTGCAACCGCAGAAACCATAGCCGCCAGGAATTTCTTGCGGATGGTGGCAGCCGGATCAGCAGCCCACTCAGACCATGCCCGGGGAGTAGCTGAGGTCTTCCTTGCTGCAGCCAAGGGAGAGGTTCCGGGGTTTACCATCAAGGACGAGCAGAAGCTCTACCAGGTGGCGATGGATTTTGGCGTTGAAATCGGAGACCGCCCGCTCAAGGAGATCGCTATTGAAGTAGGAGAAAAGGCATTGGCAGAATTCGGCCGTCAGGAAGGGGAAACACTCTTTGTCAAGAGAGCCCCGCTGAAACGGCAGGAGATCTGGAAGAAGCTTGGTATAACACCGCGGGGGATTGACCGCGAAGTGGTTGAGGCCATGCACCGGACCCACATGGGGGTTGATCAGGACTATAAGCACCTCATGGAACAGGCTTCCCGTTGTTCCCTGGCAGACGGATGGGGAGGTTCAATGATCTCCACAGAGCTGCAGGACATCATGTTCGGAAACCCGGTGCCAGTTTATGGCAAGGCTAACCTCGGCGTATTGAAGGAGGATGAGGTGAATATCGTGGTACATGGACATGAACCCCTCCTCCCCGAGATGATCGTCACCGTCCTGGAGACAGACCCTGAACTCCAGAAGATGGCAAAGGAAAAAGGAGCAAAGGGGATCAACTTGGCGGGGATGTGCTGTTCCGCCAATGAAGTGCTCATGAGGCACGGCATACCTATAGCCGGGAACTTCCTCCAGCAGGAACTGGCTATTGTCACCGGGGCGGTTGATGCCATGGTGGTAGACGTGCAGTGCGAGATGCAGTCTCTGGCCCAGATTGCCCAGTGCTACCACACAAAATTGATCACAACGTCACCCAAGGCCAAGATCGACGGCGCGATTCATATGGAGTTCAAGGAGCACGATGCCCTGAACAGCGCCAAGGCCATTATCATTGCGGCCATCAACAATTTCCCCAACCGGAAGAAAGCAGCCGTGCATATTCCGAAGGACACCAATGACATGGTGGTCGGTTTCAGCCACGAGACCATCAACTACCTCCTGGGCGGAATCTTCCGGGCATCGTACCGGCCTTTGAACGACAATATCATTAACGGAAGGATCAGGGGCATTGCAGGGGTGGTCGGATGTAATAATGTCCGTACCTGCCATGACAGTGCCCACCTTGCGATGATTAAAGAGCTGATCAAGAACGATGTGATCGTCCTTACCACAGGCTGCGCAGCCATGGCCTGCGGCAAGGCCGGCTTGCTTACCCCGGAGGCCGCACACAAGTTTGCCGGCGAAGGGCTCGCCTCGGTATGCGAGGCAGTTGGTATCCCCCCGGTTCTCCACATGGGCGCATGCGTGGATAACAGCAGGATCCTCATGGCGGCAACAGCCGTGGTGAAAGAGGGAGGACTGGGAGATGATATCTGCGATCTCCCGGCAGCCGGCGCTGCACCGGAGTGGATGAGCGAGAAGGCAATTGCCATAGGGCAGTATTTCGTCGCCTCCGGTGTGTTTACCGTGTTTGGAACTACCTGGCCAGTATCGGGGAGCGAGGGGATGAATAAGCTCCTCTTCGAGGAGTTCGAAGAAACCCTGAAAGGCAAGTGGGCCTTTGAGCCAGATCCGATCAAGGCAGCTCACTTGATGATTGAACACATTGACAAAAAGAGGAAGGCCCTCGGTATTGACAAGGCAAGAGAGAGAGTCCTGTACGATATGGAAATGAGAAGAGAACTTGAAGGGGCGTAAGCTCTTCAGTCAATAGGAAGGAGTGAACCGTGTCGAAGATCATCTGTTCAGCAGCAATCAGAGGGGCCTATAAGATTGTGGGAAGGGCTGAGGCAATGTATAGAGAGGCCCTGGAGAAATGGGGCCCAAAACAGGAAGTGGGATTTCCCAATACCGCCTATTATCTTCCGGTCATCTACGGCATTCTCGGGATACCCGTGAAGACAGTGGAAGACATGAAACCAGTACTTGACAAATGCAGGGCGATTTTGCCCCCACTGGTGAAGGAGAATGTGCACCTCCCTTACCTGGCACCTGCCCTGGATGCAGGGATGGCCACCTTCTTTGCCGAAGAGATTATTGAGGCAATCAAGTATCTGGAAAATCCAAATGTCTATACCAAACAGGAAGACCCCCTTGATGACAACATCTGGCTGGGGGCAGCCGATGACGTCATCCTGCGGAAGAGGGGCGTGGAGTTTGTTGACGGCACAGCGCCAGGCTTTGCCGCCATTGCCGGAGCAGCGCCAAGCAATGAAATCGCCAAGCAGATCGCCCAGGAACTCCAGGAGAAGAACCTCTATGTTTTCATGTGCGCAGAGAATGGAGGAAAGAGATTTTCAGAACAGTTAGTGGAAGCCGGCGTTCAGATCGGCTGGCCAACCCGTCTGGTCTCTTTCGGACCGGACATTACCGCAGCAGTGTTTGCCCTGGGGTTTGCCACGAGGGCAGCCATGTCCTTTGGTGGGATCAAGCCCGGCGATTTCCGCAAGATCCTCATCTACAACAAGGACAGGATCTTTTCCTTTGTGCTCCCCATGGGCTATGTAACTGACGAGTGGTATGCCAATGCGGCAGGGGCAATCAATTATGGCTTCCCGGTAATTGCTGACACGCCCATACCCGAGGTGCTCCCTACCGGCATCTGTACCTATGAACACGTAGTTTCCAACATCCCTCATGATAAGCTCGTCTCCAAGGCGGTTGAGGTAAGGGGACTGAAGGTCACGGTACATGAAGTGCCGGTGCCTGTTGCCTACGGACCGGCTTTTGAGGGTGAGCGGGTACGGGGCGATGATATCTATTTGGAGTGCGGCGGAGGACGGACCCTTGCCGTAGAGTGGGTTACCACGAAGGATATGAACGAGGTCGTGGATGGGAAGATTGAGGTCATCGGGCCGGATCTGGATACCGTTCCCCAGGGATCGAAACTCCCCCTGGCCATTGCCATTGAAGTGGCCGGGAGGCAGATGCAGACAGACTTCGAGCCTATTTTGGAGCGGCAGATCCACCACCTCATCAACTACGCCCAGGGCGTGATGCATATCGGGCAGAGAGATATTGCCTGGGTGAGGATTGCCAAGCAGGCAGTAGAGAAGGGCTTCCGCCTCTCTCACTTCGGGTCAATCATCCATGCAAAGTTCCACCAGGATTTCGGAAGTATCTTTGATAAGGTTCAGGTGAAGATCTATACCAATGAGGCACAGGTGAAAGAGATCCTGAACAAGGCGCGCTCCGTCTACAGGACAAGAGATGCCCGGGTAGAGGGAATGACCGATGAGAACGAAGAGACCTTTTACTCCTGTACCCTCTGTCAGTCTTTTGCCCCATCGCACGTCTGCGTCGTAACGCCGGAAAGGACTGGTCTCTGCGGCGCCTACAACTGGCTGGACTGCAAGGCGAGCAATGAGATTAACCCCACCGGACCCAACCAGCCGGTGCCCAAGGGCGAGGTGATCGAACCGCTCTTCGGGCAGTGGAAAGGGGTAAATGAGTTCGTCTATAAGGCTTCGCGGCAGAAGGTGGAGAGGTACAATGCCTACAGCATCATGGTTGACCCCATGACCTCCTGCGGGTGCTTTGAATGTATTGCCGCTGTCCTCCCGATCTGCAACGGCCTCATGACCGTTGACCGCGACCATACCGGCATGACGCCCTGCGGGATGAAGTTCACCACCCTCGCCGGTTCAGTGGGAGGGGGCTCGATCACGCCGGGTTTCGTAGGGCACAGTAAGTATTACATCTGCAGCCGGAAGTTCATCATGGCTGAAGGAGGAATTAAGCGGTTGATATGGATGCCCAAGCGGCTCAAGGAGGAGATTCGAGACCGGTTGCAGAAGAGGGCAGATGAGATCGGCATCCCCAACTTTATTGATATGATCGCAGATGAGACGGTAGGAACAACCGAGGATGAGATCATTGCCTTTCTGACGGAAAAAGGTCATCCGGCATTAACCATGCCGCCAATCATCGGGTAACCACAAAGGAGGGAGACATGGCGTTATCAGGAATTGAAATCTTTAAGTTATTGCCCAAAACGAACTGCGGCGAGTGTGGGGTGCCCACCTGTCTGGCCTTTGCCATGAAGCTGGCTGCCGGTCAGGCTGAGCTGTCTGCCTGTCCCTATGTGTCTGAAGAATCAAAGGCCAAACTGGAAGATGCCTCTGCTCCTCCCATCCGTCCGGTAACCATCGGTACCGGCGCTGATGCCTTAAAGATCGGCGGGGAAACGGTACTCTTCCGGCACGAGAAGACCTTTATCAACAAACCGGGCATTGCCGTTTTGGTGAGCGACACCATGAGCGATGCCGATGTGGAGGTCCGGCTGAAGCGACTGAAGGAACTCCAGTACGAACGGGTAGGGTTAGTCCTTCAGGCGGACATGGTGGCGATCAAGGATACATCGGGCAACGCCAAACGCTTTGAAGAGCTCGTCCAAAAGGCCAGGTCAGCAGGAGCAAGCAAGCTCATCTTGATGAGCGACAAGCCGGAGGTGCTGGCCGCCGGTCTTAACCACTGTGCTGACCTCAAGCCCCTCCTCTATGCTGCTACGAAGGCAAATGCTGAAGCAATGGGGAATCTTGCCAAAGAGAAGGGATGCCCCCTGACCGTGAAGAGCGGAACCTTAGATGAGGTGGCAGAATTGACCACCAAGCTCACTGGAATGGGCCTGAAGGATCTGGTGATTGATTCCGGTGCCCGGACGGTGAAGAAGGTGTTCGAAGACCACATCACTATCCGCAGGGCAGCCCTCGTGAGCAAGATCCGCTCCCTCGGCTTTCCAACCATCGCACTCCCCTGTGAGATGACCGATGACCTGATGAAGGAGGCCATCATCTCCTCCATCCTGATACCCAAGTATACCGGAATCCTCGTTCTCTCCAACCTGGAGGGACAGGGTCTGTTCCCGCTCCTGGTGCAGCGGATGAACATCTATACCGATCCTCAGAGGCCCATGGCCACGAATCAGGGAATCTATGAAATCAACGCACCTGACGCTAACTCTCCGGTATGCATCACCTCTAACTTCTCACTCACCTACTTCATCGTTTCGGGAGAGATTGAAGGGAGCCGCATACCCACGTGGCTTCTGGTCCTGGATACGGAAGGGCTTTCCGTTATGACGGCATGGGCAGCAGGTAAGTTTGTAGCAGATACCGTCGCCCCGTTTGTCAAGAAAAGCGGCATCGAGGGAAAGATACAGCACCGGAAACTGATAATACCAGGCGCAGCAGCCACCATCAGCGGGGAACTGGAGGAGGAACTCTCAGGCTGGCAGATTATGATCGGGCCGAGAGAGGCCGCCCACATACCACCCTATCTTAAGAACTGGACCGCATCGTAAGGAGGTAGAGAGATGATACGAATCGCCGAGAATATTAATGTAATGTCCAAGACCATCGGGCCGGCAATGAAGGAACGGAATGCCAAGCCCATTCAACAGATGGCCATATCAGCCGCTGAGGCAGGCGCGGACTACCTCGACATCAATATCGGCCCTGCGCGAAAGGGAGGAGATGAGATGATGGAGTGGCTGGTGAAGACCGTCCACGAAGTCGTTGACCTCCCCCTCTCCCTGGACACCACCAATCCCGTGGCCCTGGAGGCAGGACTGAAGGCGCACAAGAAAGGAAAGCCTTTGGTAAATTCAGTCTCCATGCAGCCGGAGCGGCTCGAGAAGACCCTGCCCCTGGTCAAGCAGTACCATGCCCAGATGATCGGCCTTCTCTGGGGAAAGGAGGGGATGCCCCGTGACGTCAATGAGAGGGCAGCACTGGCCGTAGACCTGGCGTATCAGGCGAAC
This sequence comes from Pseudomonadota bacterium, assembly GCA_026388815.1. GTDB lineage: Bacteria > Desulfobacterota > WTBG01 > JAPLJA01 > JAPLJA01 > JAPLJA01. The sequence goes on along the minus strand of JAPLJA010000262.1, from coordinate 6,150 downwards.
CAAATGGGGATCGAAAACGAAGATATCTGGATCGATCCGATTGCCACGCCGGTGAGCGGGGAGATCAATCAGGTGATTGCCTGCACCGAATTTATGGCCATGCTGCAGGACATCTGCCCCGGCTGTAAATCAACGGTGGGCCTCTCCAATGTATCAAATGGCACCCCTGACAACCTGAGGCCTTACTTGAATCGAGCCTACATGATCATGCTCCAGAAAAACGGGCTCTATTCAGCCATTGTTGATGCCTACGACAAAGAGCTTGGGAAGCTTGCCAAAGGCGAGATGCCCGAAATAGTGAACCTGGTCTATCAGGTGATGGACGGCAAAGAGATTGATAGCACTTCCCTGAGCCAGAAGGAATTGGAGTATGTGAAGACGGTGAAGGTCCTCATGGGCAAATCGCTCTATTCACACTCCTGGCTGGAGATTTAACAGCCCGCCCGTAAACCTTGAAAAGCCTGCAGGGACATGGTAGAAAAAAGAGAAGAGAGGAGTAGTGCGCCTGTGCAGATACAAGGAGGATTGATACGAGTGCCTGCCTGGGGAGCAGAGGTCGAAGCTGCAAGCGGCATCAGGATCTCAGCCTGCTATCAGTGCAAGAAGTGCTCGAATGGATGTCCTGTGGTCTATGCCATGGACTTCCAGCCAAATCGGTTGATCAGGATGATCCAGCTCGGGCTCAAGGAGGATGTTTTAAGGAGCGCAACCATCTGGGTCTGTGCTTCCTGTGAAACCTGCAGCACCCGCTGTCCGAATGACATTGATATCGCAGCGCTCATGGATCACTTGCGGCAGGCCGCCATCCGGGAAGGAAAGGTGGAGAAAGAGAAGAACACCCCGCTCTTCCATCAGACCTTCCTTTCGTCCATCAGGAGAAACGGAAGGGTGCATGAGCTCATGATGATCGGTGAGTACCGGCTCAAGACGAAGGATTTTTTGAGCGACCTGCGCCTCGGCTGGGAGATGTTTAGGCGGGGCAGATTGAAGCTGTTCCCTGCAGGCGTGAAGAGCAAAGGGGAGATCGAAGAGATTTTTAAGCGATCAGAAGAGGAAGAGAGAAGGTGAAGATCGGTTACTACCCGGGCTGCGCGCTCCACGGTACCGCCTGGGAATATGACCAGTCCATTCGTAAAACCTGTGAGGTCCTGGGTGTTGAGCTTGAGGAGCTCAAAGACTGGAACTGCTGCGGAGCAAGCTCCGCCCACATCCTGAATGAGAAACTGTCTGTTCTCCTCCCGGCGAGGAATCTTGCCCTGGCAGAGAAGGATGGACTTGACCTCCTGGTTCCCTGTGCCGCTTGTTTCAACCGGCTGAAGGCTGCCCAGAAGAAGGTGCGGGAAACAAGTTCCTCTCAGGAGACAGGTTCGATACGGGGGGACACGAAGATCATACATATTAACGAATTCTTCTGTGAGAAAGAGATGCTCCTGAGGGTACGGGAACAGATAAAAAAGACACTCACCGGTCTTGCCCCCGTCACCTACTACGGGTGCCTTACTGCCCGCCATCCCCGGGTTACTGACATGGCAAATTATGAGGATCCGCAGGGAATGGACTGTGTCCTTGAGACCCTTGGCGTGAAAACGAAGGCCTGGTCCTACAAGACGGATTGCTGCGGGGGGAACCTCATGATGACCCGTGTTGACATTGTGAAGAGGCTCTCCGGCACCCTCTTCTCCGAGGCAGTGGAGGCAGGAGCAGACTGTATCGTTACCGACTGCCCACTCTGCCAGGCCAATCTCGATACGCGTGAGCAAGAGATCGCTCGAGAAGCGGGGAAGGAATATGACCTGCCCGTCTTCTATATCTCTGAGCTGATCGGTCTGGCACTGGGGCTTGACGCCGAGAAATGGTGGAAGAGGCACATCGTAGACCCGCGAAGACTGCTTGCAGAGAAGGGCTTGCTGTAAGCCGCTATGGAACAGGCACAAAACCAGAAGCTCGAGAGAGAAAAGAACGAAAGGGTCGGCGCCGTCATGGTGGTGGGTGGAGGCATTGGAGGGATGCAGGCCTCGCTCGACCTCGCCAATGCCGGCTACAAGGTATACCTCATAGAAGAAACCACGGCCATCGGCGGCAGGATGGCACAGCTGGACAAGACTTTTCCCACCAATGACTGCTCCATGTGTACCATCTCCCCCAAGCTGATCGAAGTGGGGAAGCACCTGAACATCGAGGTTATCACCAACGCCGAGGTGGAGAGCCTTCAGGGCGAGGCAGGAAACTTTACCGTCTCTGTCCTGAAAAGGCCCCGCTATGTGATTGACGAGAAGTGCAATGCCTGCGGAGACTGTATTGCCGCCTGTCCGGTAGAGGTGTTGAGCGAGTTTGATGAAAACCTCATGCCGAGAAAGGCGATCTACAAGCGGTATCCCCAGGCCATTCCCAACGCCATGGCCATCAGCAAGTCCAACCGGGCGCCCTGCGTCCTCACCTGCCCGACCGGGGTAAATGTCCAGGGATATGTGGCCCTCATCTCTGCGGGCAAGTTTGAAGAAGCGCTCAAGCTCATCAGGGAGAGAAACCCGTTCCCGTCAGTGTGCGGGAGGGTGTGCCACCACCCCTGCGAAGGCGAGTGTAACCGCCAGGAGCTGGACGAACCCATAGCGATCAACCCCTTAAAAAGGTTTGCTGCCGATTATGTAAGGGGCTTAACGGCAGACGAGAGAAAGATCGTAGAAGAAAAGCCCGCGATTGATACGGCCAAGCCAAAGGTGGCGATTGTGGGTGCCGGCCCTGCCGGCCTCACCTGTGCCCAGGACCTTGCCCTGCTCGGCTACCCCGTTACCATCTTTGAAGCTCTCGATAAACCGGGCGGCATGATGTATGTAGGGATTCCCCCGTACCGCCTCCCCAAAGAAATCATGATGGAGGACATCCAGAGGATCCTCGATCTGGGGATTGAGCTTAAGACCAATGCGCGGATCGGCACCGATGGCATGAAGCTCAGCAATCTGAAAGAGAAAGGGTATCAGGCAATATTTTTGGCCGTTGGCTCCCACCTCAGCCGGAGCCTGCCCATAGAAGGGGTGGGTCTCTCCGGCGTACTCCTCGGGGTTGATTTTTTGCGGGATGTCAACCTGGGAAAAGAGGTAACGGTGGGCAGGAAGGTCCTCGTTATCGGCGGGGGCAATGTGGCGATTGACGTAGCCCTTACCGCATTACGCCAGGGCGCCGAACAGGTGGAACTTGCCTGCCTGGAATCCCGGAAAGAGATGCCGGCCCACGAATGGGAGATCGAGGACGCCATAGAAGAAGGGGTGAAGATAAACTGCTCTTGGGGGCCAAAGAAAATCATGGGCAAAGACGGGAAGGCAACGGGTGTTGAGCTCAGGCGCTGCACGGCGGTTTTCGACTCTGAAGGGAGGTTCAGCCCCGCCTATGATGATACCATCACCACCTCGATTTCCTGCGATACCGTGATCATTGCCATTGGTCAGGCCACAGACCTGGGCCTGATCAAGGATGATCCGTCAATTGAGACAGGCAGGGGCGGGATCATCAAGGCAGACGAAATTACCTTGGCTACCACTGCACCCGGCATTTTTGCCGGAGGCGATGCGGTTACGGGGCCAAAATCCGTGGTCGAGGCTATCTACCAGGGCCATGAGGCTGCCATCTCCATAGACCGGTATTTGAGAAGCGAAGACCTTGCTCAGGGGAGAGAAAAGGTGAAGCAGGAACCCGCGCCTGTGCCGGAAGACCGCTCGTTTGAGAAAATGCCCCGCGTAAAGACAAAGAAATTGAACAGTGAAGAGCGAAGGCGAAACTACCGGGAATTCAATCTCCCTTTGAACACAGCAGAAGCCGTGGCCGAAGCCAAGCGGTGCATGAACTGCGGGGTCTGCTCTGAGTGCCTCCAGTGTGTGATCGCCTGTGGTCCCCGGGCAGTAGACCATACGATGAAAGAGGAGAGAGCAGAACTGAAGGTCGGGTCTGTCATCCTTGCCCCGGGGTTTGAGCAGTTTGACCCCAGGCTCAAGGGAGAGTACGGCTACGGCCGGATGAAGAATGTCATCACCAGCCTTGAGTTCGAGCGGATCCTTTCCGCTTCCGGTCCTTATCAAGGCCATGTGTTGCGGCCTTCAGACCAGAAAGCGCCCGGGAAGGTAGCCTGGATCCAGTGCGTTGGTTCGAGGGATGTGACCTGCGACCGGGACTACTGTTCATCTGTCTGTTGCATGTATGCCACCAAAGAGGCGATCATGGCAGTGGATCATGTGCCGGGCCTCAAGGCAACCATTTTCTACAATGACCTGAGGGCATTTGGCAAAGGATTCGAAGCCTACTGTGAATCTGCAAAGAAGAATTACGGCGTACAGTTCATGCGGGGGATTGTCTCCACCGTCAAGGAAATCCCGAAGAACCATAACATGCGGGTCAAGTATGTCCTCGATGACGGAACGGTTCAGGAAGAGGAGTTTGATCTGGCTGTCCTCTCCGTCGGCCTCAATCCCTCAGAGAGCACGAGAGCGCTGGCAGAGAGGATGGGCGTTGCCCTGAACAGGTTTGGCTTCTGCAGCTCAGGGGAATTTACCCCCAACGAGACCTCCCGTCCCGGCATCTATGTGGCAGGAGCCTTTGAAGCCCCAATGGATATCCCGGAGACGGTAATGGGCGCAAGCAGTGCCGCAGCTTTGTCTGCAGGACTGCTTTCCGGTGAACGGGGAACCCTGATCAAGGAAAAGGTATATCCTCCCGAGAGGGAAGTGGGCGGGGAGGAACCGCGAATCGGTGTTTTCGTCTGCCGGTGCGGCACGAACATTGCCCGGGTGGTGGGAGTGCCGGACGTGGTTGAGTATACCAAGACACTCCCGAATGTAATTCATGCTGAAGAGAACCTCTATACCTGCTCTACCGACACCCAGCAGAAAATCATCAATGCCATTGATGAGCATAAATTGAACCGGGTAGTGGTGGCCTCCTGTACTCCAAGGACTCATGAGCCCCTGTTCCAGGATACCCTGTGCGAAGGAGGGCTCAACAAGTACCTGTTTGAGATGGCCAATATCCGGGATCAGTGTTCCTGGGTTCATGCCACCTTCCCTGAGGACGCAACCGAGAAGGCAAAAGATTTGGTGAGGATGGCGGTTGCCAGGGCGGGGATGCTCGAACCATTAAAGGAGATGGCCTTCGAGGTCAACCAGAAAGGCCTGGTAATCGGGGGAGGCCTCTCCGGAATGACCGCAGCCCTCTCTCTGGCCGAGCAGGGGTTTGAAACATGCCTCGTTGAAAAAGAGGCCGAGCTGGGTGGCAACTTACGGAGGATAAAGTCTACCCTGAGCGGCGAACGGGTGGAGGATCGCTTGAAAGCCCTCATTGAGCAGGTGGAGAGAGAAGAGAAGATTACCTTATACAAACAGGCTGAAGTTATTGGTTTTTCCGGGCACGTGGGGAAGTATAAGACGACCATTGCTCAGAACGGGAAGAACATAGACCTGGAGCATGGGGCGGTGATTATCGCAACCGGCGGCGTGGAGTATCAGCCCCAGGAATACCTCTACGGACAGGATAGCAGGGTGGTAACCCAGAAGGAACTCGAGGAGAAGCTCCACAGGGGGGATATTACCAGGGGCTTGGTGAAAGAAGTGGTCATGATCCAGTGTGTGGGATCGCGGGAAGAAGGTGCCATGTTCTGCAGCCGGGTTTGCTGTTCGGGGGCGATCAAGAATGCCCTCAGACTCAAGGAGATCGATCCCCAGATCAATGTGACGATCCTCTTCCGGGACATCCGGACCTATGCCTTCAGCGAGCTCTTCTACCGGAAGGCACGGGAGAAGAGGATCATGTTCACTCGCTTTGATCTGGACCGGAGGCCGGTTGCTGAAAAAGCGGATGGCCGTATACGAGTAAAAGCCTTTGACGAGGTGATCGGCAGGGAGATTGAATTCGATCCGGACTATCTCGTCCTGAGCGCGGGGATCAGGCCCAATCCTTTGAGCGAGAAACTTGCCACCAGGCTCAAGGTGCCGCTCACCGTTGATGGTTTCTATCTCGAGGCCCACATGAAGCTGAGGCCCCTGGACTTTTCCAATGAAGGGATGTACCTCTGCGGCCTTGCCCACTCGCCCAAGCTGATCGGTGAGAGCATTGCCCAGGCGCGGGGTGCGGCTGCCCGGGCTGCTACCATCCTCTCCAAGAAGGAAC
>JAPLJA010000233.1 GCA_026388815.1 Pseudomonadota bacterium | reverse complement strand
TGGGCATACTTATACCCCTTGCCGTATCCGAGGTTACGCATGAGAGTCGTGGGCGCGTTGCGGATATGGAGGGGCACGGGAAGTGCCCCTGTTTTATCGATGTCCTCTAAAACCTTCAGGTAGGCAGTATACACCCGGTTACTCTTAGGAGCGGTAGCGAGATAGATCGCTGCCTGGGCGAGGGCGAGTTCCCCCTCAGGAGGGCCGATGAAGTGGAATGCCTCCATGGCGGAGAGCGCCACCTGCAGAGCCATGGGGTCTGCATTCCCGATATCCTCAGAGGCAAACCTCACCATCCTCCGCGCTACATAGAGCGGGTCCTCTCCTGCCTCAAGCATCCGTGCCAGCCAGTAGAGTGCGCCGTCAGGGTCGCTGTCACGCAAACTCTTATGCAAAGCAGAAATCAGGTTGTAGTGTTCCTCGCCGTCTTTATCGTAGAGGAGCGCCTTCTTCTGCATCGCTTCTTCAGCAATCTTTAAACTCACTTCTCTCACGCCATCTTTCGTGGGTGAAGTGGTGAGCACAGCCAGTTCAAGGGTGTTCAAAGCAGTCCGCGCATCTCCTCCTGACATCTGGGCAATAAACCTCAGGGCATCAGGGTCTACTCTCGGTGAAAGAGAAGCAAGCCCCTGTTCCTTATCTGCAATCGCCCGGTTTAAAATGGTCACAATGTTTTCTTCACCCAATAGGTTCAGGACAAATACCTTGGAGCGGGAGAGCAGGGGAGATATCACCTCAAAGGAGGGATTTTCAGTGGTGGCGCCGATTAAAATGATGGTGCCCTTTTCAACGTGGGGAAGGAAGGCATCCTGCTGGGCCTTGTTGAATCTATGGATCTCATCCACAAAGAGGATCGTCTTCTTGTTGTGAAACTTCTTCTGCTCTGCTGCTTTTTTAACGACTTCCCTCACCTCTTTGATGCCGGATACCACTGCACTGAAGGAGACAAAGGTGGATTTGGTGAGGTGGGCGATGATGTGGGCTAAGGTGGTTTTGCCGGTGCCGGGAGGACCCCAGAGGATGATGGACTGGATCTCGTCCTTTTCAATCGCCCTCCGCAGGATCTTGTCCTCACCGACGAGGTGTTCTTGGCCTTCAAACTCCTCAAGGGTGCTGGGCCGCATCCGGTCAGCAAGCGGCACGCCCTTCCGTTTAGTCTCGCTGTCCTTGAAATCAAAGAGATCCATGAGTAAAACGTTACCATAAATATCATTTTCCTTTCAATGGAAAGATTCTCCCCTCTCCTTGCCATGTGTTGAAAAGGATGGTATCTAATCGCATGGAGACTATGCGATGGAAGAATTAGTCTGGTTAAACGGTACACTCTGCCCCAAGAAAGAAGCAAAGATTTCGATTGATGACCGGGGCTTTCTGTTCGGTGACGGCGTGTTTGAGACCATGCGTTCATATGGGAGCAGGGTGTTTAGATTGGATAAACACCTCACTCGGCTTTTTGATTCACTTGCTATAGTTCATCTTTCGATACCCTATACGTCGGTAGAATTAGGAAAGGCAGTCAATGATACGCTCGAAGCCAACCAATTACAGGAAGCCTATATACGGCTGACCGTAACGAGAGGAAGAGGGGGAATAGGAATAGATCTGCCTGAGAAGCCATCTCCCACAATCATTATTGTTGCCAGAAAATTTATTCCTTATCCAGAGCAGGTATACAGGGAAGGCCTGAAGACCGGGATCTCGGGGATTAAACAAAATCTCTCTTCATCCATAGCCAGAATAAAGTCTTTAAACTTTCTTGATCACATCCTGGCCCGGATCGAGGCAAGAGAGAGGGGGCTGGATGAAGCAATCCTGCTCAACACTGAGGGTTTTGTATGTGAAGGGGCAGTGAGCAATATCTTTATCGTGAGACAGGGCTCGTTAATCACTCCGGATAGAGAGAGCGGCATACTCCCCGGTGTAACCCGTGAGGTAATAATTGAGCTTGCTCTCAGGGAAGGAATCAGGATCGAAGAGAGAAAGGTAAAACCTTCGGAGCTGAAGGAGGCTGACGAGTGCTTCTTGACCAACACCCTGATGGAGATCATGCCTGTTTCGGAGATTGATGGAGTGAAGATAGGGACGGAAAAGCCCGGTTCTCTCACCCTTACGTTTGCTGAGTGGTATAAAGATCTGGTCCGGAAAGAAGTGAAGATCGGGAGGTAACAGCTTATGAAGATCATCTCTGCTGAGTTTGTAAAGAGTACAGTTACACGGAAGGATTATCCCGGAGAACCATTGCCGGAGGTGGCATTTGCCGGCAGGTCTAATGTAGGCAAGTCTTCACTCATCAATACCCTCCTGAACAAGAAAAATCTGGCAAGGATAAGCTCCACCCCTGGTAGGACTCAGACCATCAATTTCTTCAGGATCAATCAAAAATTCTTCTTCGTTGATCTCCCCGGTTATGGCTTTGCCCATGTGCCGATGGAGGTGAAGAAAAAGTGGAAGCCCATGGTTGAGGAATTTCTTTCGGGAGATTCACGGTTGAAGCTGGTAATCCTGATTATCGATGTACGGCGCGACCCAAACCCTGAAGATGCCACTCTCCTTGAATGGTTCCGGCACTATTCTCTTCCCTTCCTGGTGGTGATGACCAAAGTGGATAAGGTTTCAAGGAATGAGGCAGGCAAGCAGAAACAAAATCTCAAAAATTTCTTCGGGCTGACAGAAGAAGAGATTATCCCTTTTTCAGCGGTGACGGGAGAGGGGAGGAATGAGATTTGGAAGAAAATTGAGTCAGCAATAGAAGCAGGGTCTAAGGAGTCAAGGGAGGCAAGCGATCTTTACAGTCCCTCATAAATGAGATAAGGTAAGAAAAAGAAAGGTAGAGGTAAGTATGTCGAATTATGGGAGGCGACCCCCCGTTTCCTCCATTTCAATAACGAAAAAAGGTGATATTTGTGAAGATAAAATTCTCACGACACGCTAAAAGGAGGGCAAAACTTTACAACATTTCTGAGTCAGCAATATCTGACATTTTAAGGAACATGAATTTACTTCAGGGTGAACATGAACTCATAAGAAATATCGGTGGATTTCAGTATCCATTGAAAATTGTTGTCTCCGTTGAAAGGGATACGGTAACGGTGATAACAAACTATCCGATGAAGAAAGGAAGGAAGAAATGAGAGTACATTATGATAGCGAGGTTGACGCCATATACATCAAATTAGGAAATGAGAAACCGGACGGAGTTGTTGAGATTGCTGAAGGTGTTAATTTAGATACAACTTCCAAAAATAGAAT
>JAPLJA010000232.1 GCA_026388815.1 Pseudomonadota bacterium | reverse complement strand
TGGCTGGGTGCGGATGTAACCTTTCCTGTTTATGATTATGTGTGGCCTGAGCGGGCAGCCTTCCCTCGCAAGCTTGATCTGTCGGGTGAGACGGTTGCATCACTGTCAGGAGAAGAGGGGAACCCGCAGGCGGTTGACTGGTATCCGGATACAGAGGCGACAGTTTCTGCCGGAACGGAAGGAGGCATGAGCATACTGGATCTGATGCCCAGAGTCAGCTTCATCATCCTTCAGCCAGCCTCATTGAAAGAGATTCCCCTAAAGGCAAAAATGCAGGTGGCCCAGGGACTCTTTGCCTTGGCCCTGAGGGAAGGGAACAAAGAGTTTCTGCTGATTCAGGATGAAAAAGGTGGAGAAAAGGGGAGATGGGAACTCAAAGAATCTAAAGAAACAGTGAATGTCGAGGTGGAAGGGAAGGTGATACTAAAATGCACCGTTAAAAAGATAGGGGAATATACTGTCCTCACTCCTTCCCGGTGATGGTCCTCTGCGATACGCTGCTCATCTCTTCAACGTTGTACGGCTTTGCAATAAAACAGCAAAAGCCATGCTTAATGAAAAAAGAAGAATCCCTCTCAGCTCTCGCGGGGCGGATGGTTGATAAAAACCTTTGCAACCTGAGGATCAAACTGAGTGCCTGAGCATTTTTTGATTTCCCTGATACAGGCATCCATTGGTACTCCCCTGCGGTAAGGTAGATCTGATTTCATGAAGTCAAAGGCGTCGGCGATAGCAATAATCCGTGCCTCAAGCTCTATTGACTCTCCTGAAAGTCCATCGGGATACCCTTTACCGTCATACCGTTCGTGGTGGTGCCGGATAAATCCCCTGAGCGGTTTCAGGAAGTTTACTTCATCCACAATCTTCTCGCCGAGTTTCGGATGCTCTTTGATCATGAGAGATTCTTCACTGGTGAGTTTGCCTGCTTTGCTCATAACGTTGTCGCTGATTTCCAGCTTGCCCACGTCGTGGAGAAGGGCAGCAAGCTGCAGATTCTGGAGTTGCTTTTCTGGCAGTTTTAAGTTTTTGCCCAGCAGAGACGCATACTCCGCTACCCGAATAGCATGCCCGGCAGTTATCCCCTCGCGGTGGTCGAAGGAAGTGAGGAGCACCTTGATGGCTTCGAGATAGTTCTGAAAGAGCTGGTTGAACAGCAGGGATAAGTCATCCTGTTCCATGACTTCCCCATTTTTGTTATCCGGGGAAAAACCAAGAGAGTTGAGGTCTGACCGGCGAATGCGATGTTGGCCACCGGGAGTCTTGAGGGATTTCAGCCTCCCCGCGTAGATGTAGTTTTTGATCGTCTGAGGTGTTACATTCAAGGCAATAGCTGCTTCTCTTGCACTCAGCAGTTCCTTTTCTTTCAGATTATTTTTTTTCATGGCGGTTTACCTCATTAAGATGTTATGAGTTGGACTCTTGACGGTATGTACTGTACATTTTGATAGCACATGCGATATGCAGATGCAATACTTTTTTAAAACTTTTTTTGTCATGGTTTATCAGTTAGAATAGCGAGGTGAACGGTAACCAGATTCAGAACCTCTCTTTCCGTGAGGACGTCCTTCCTGCATGCCTGTCCTGCGGGTACGCCTTTCTCATTGCCTTAACTAATTTCTTCCTCCCCCTCTTCCTGAAAGACCACCTCAGGTTCTCCGGCGCGGACATCGGAATCCTGTACGGGGGATTAAGCATTACCGGGATCGTCTTCACCTTTCCCATAGGTTTCTTTAGTGACCGCCTGACCCCGCGCGCCCTGATCCTCTGTGCACTTGTCCTCACCGCTGTATCCTGCTGGGGACAGGGAACAGTAACCCGTTTTCTTCCTTTTTTCGGCGTTTTTCTTCTCTTTGGTTTTGCGACAAATATCTTCCGGATCTCCCTCGATGCTCTCCTCTTCAAATCAGGGAGGGAGGTAAAACAGGGATTCCGTTATGGGCTGTTCAACTGCATGCGGATGGTTGGCTTTACCCTCGGTGCTCTCTGTGCGGGGTTTTCTCTTTCCTCTCTGGATTTCCCCCTTACCCTCAAAGGCCTCGCTTTTCTTGCCCTTATCCTTGTTCTTGTTTATCCACTCCTTCCCGCAATACCGGGCAGGAGATGGGAACTCTTCAACTACCGGCATGACTTTTTAAAGAGGCGGGTCATTGTCTTCTCCCTCTGGCTCTTTTTCTTTTCTCTCCACTGGGGTGCTGAGGCAACGAGCTTCGGCCTTTTCCTGCGTCATAATCTCAAGCTTTCGCTCATCGGGATAGGCTGCTACATGGCAGGCGAGTTTTTTACTGTTGCTGTCTCTGCCCTCTTTTTCGGGTGGTTCTATGACCGGAACGGGGGTGTTCATGCACAACCACTACTCTATGGAGGACTTATTGCTTCAGGAATAGGGAATATCCTGATGGTCTACCCGGATCTCATATTTTCCTTCTCCTGGCGGGTTATTCACGGTATAGGAGATGGGATCATTGCGCTGGTTATGTATCTGGGTATCAAGCGGCTCTTCCATCTGGAGAGGATTGGAGGGAACGCCAGCCTGATCAGCATGAGCACGATGATCGGTATTTTTGTCGGGTCACTCATCTTTGGGCCTCTCGGAGAAAAGGCAGGCTATGGATACCCCTTGGCGATAAGCGGGGTCATCACTCTTCTCATTCTTCCTCTCCTTGTCTGGTCGGAGAGGCTCGGAGCAAAAGAAGGCTGATGTTGACGGAAGGGAGCGAGGATGGTATTGATTCTGGAAAGGGTTCAAAGGGCCAGGGGGTCGAGTGAAATGAGACTGGGAATTCAGAATACAGAAGTCAGAATTCAGAAGTTAAATTATTCTGTATTCTGGCTCCTGACTCCTGGATTTTTGCTTTTTAGTGTTTTTACCCTGGAACCCTCGAATCCTTGAACCCTTGTTAATACGCGGAGGCGTAACCATGGACGTACTCTCAGCGATAGCGGGAAGAAAGAGCATCAGGGCATTTAAGAGCGACCTGGTACCAAAGGAGATGATCGAGAGGGTACTTCAGGCTGCAATCCAGGCCCCATCTTCGTCCAACCAGCAACCCTGGAGATTTTTTGTCGTGACGGGCAGCGAGAAGGAGCGGTTGACCGAGAGCCTGCTCAAGGCCTGTAAGGAGAGGTCATTGAAATATGACCCGAGCAAGGGAAAGACTATTCCCCAGGAATATGTAGAGAAGACAAAGGCCCTCTTTAAGGATATCCGTCCCTATATTCAGGAGACGGGGAAACCCATCAAGGATTTTGTGGAAGAAGGCAGTTACCAGTTCTATCAGGCACCAGTAGCCATTTTGATCACGATGGATAAGTGCTTTCCCCGGTCCAGGTTGGTGGATGTTGGACTGGCTGCGGAGAACCTCATGCTCGCTGCACATGGACTCGGCCTGGGCACGTGCGCCCTCGCCTTGATCCTTGCCTGCGAAGATGTAATGAGAGAAGAGCTCAAGATCCCGGATAACCTGGAGATCATTCTTGGCATTGCCCTGGGCTATCCTGATACTGCATCACCGCTCTATCAATTCAAGTCTACACGGGATGAGCTTAAAGACATCGTAGTCTGGAAAGGGTTTTAAATCAGCGTGAACCATGAAAACAAAGGGTAGCATACCGGTTCTTTCTGTTGCCGAAAAGTCACTGGCGGAAGCCTGGGAGAAATCCCTCCTCCTGTTGTGGGAGAACGGGTGTGAGGTAAGGACTGATTACGATCAGCAGGATGAGCAGGGCAATTACGTTGACCCGCCCAGCAGGGATTCAAGCATGTGCGTGGTGGTTGAAGACCCCTCAAGAGAGCCCTTTATCCACCGGGGGTTCCCCGGAGGGCTGGAAGACCTGGAAGAGTACCGGCAGGAGGTGGTAGAAGGGGTGAAGGACCACTGGGTGAGGGATTTCAGTGACCCTGCTGATACCCGCTGGGACTATACCTATCACGGAAGGCTTTTTTCCTACGACCTGCCGGACAGTTCTCCCCCCATCAATCAGGTTGAAGATACCGTCATCAATGAACTCGCCCGTGCACCTCACAGCCGCAGGGCAAATGCCATTACCTGGCAGCCCTGGAGAGATTCAGGCATTGACCATCCGCCCTGTCTTCAGAGCATCTGGTGCAGATTGCTGGAAGGAGAGAGTGGCAGCCTGTACCTTAACATGAACTGCCGCTTCCGTTCCCGGGATGCCTACGATGCAGCATTCATGAACATGTTTGCCCTCATCCATCTCCAGGAGTACATTGCCGGCAGGCTTCAGGAAAAGCTCAAGAGAGAGGTGAGGATGGGGAGGTATGTGGACTGGTCAGACTCCTACCACATCTACGGCAGGAGGTTACAGGATTTTGAGAACAACTTTCTTAAGCTGGTAAAAACACGTCCTCTGGAGAAGAGGACCTGGACTCGCGAGTTCGCCAGGCCCTTCTTTGAAGAGGCAAAAAAGAAGATAGCAGAAAAAATCAAGGAACAGGATTCAAAATACCGGAAATAATGTCCGTACCGGCACGGGGAAGTTCGCATGGATGAGCTGTTCAACCGGGTCAGACAGGAGATTGAAAAAAAGGTTGTTCTCACCCCCGTCACTCTGCAGGAAGAGCTTGCACGGGTGAAACTTCCCCTCGGGTTAATGGACATGCACTGTTACAACTTTAAGGGAGAAAAGGTGAGGAAGATATACTTCATGCGGTTTAAGGCCGTACCGTCTCTTGATGTCTTTGGTGCTGCTATCTATCCAGAGCCTGTTTTTGATCTCCCCGTTTTTGTCTGTGACCTCTCCTGCACGAAAAAGAAGGTATTTACCTATATCAATTTTGTTCTCCTGTTTAACGATCCGTCCTATCTCAAAAAATACATTGAGCCGATGAAACCGGTCTTTGAGAAATACAGGCAGTTCCCTCCCCATAAGGCCAGGGACTGGATGAAACCCTACCTGGCCCCTTATTCCATTTACTCCATGCCGGAAAAGAACTCCCTCAATGAACTGAGAGACTGTGCCATGGAATACTTAACCCTCTACCTGGATTTCCTTTCTCAGGCAGAGGAGATAAAAGACCCTACATACCGGGATGCGATTGAGCAGGCGCAGAAAAAGTACATCCATGATCTGACGACCTACGATGCCTCAAGAAAGATGCTGGGCAGGATTATTGGTATGGAGCGATCAGAACGGATCTTTCACAAGGTTGTGAGCTGATTTAAGGAGTAAAGGGCCCATGAGAAACCAGGAGGTAGCCACTATCTTCAGGGATATTGCCAGTATCCTGGAGATCAAGGGGGAAAATCCTTTCCGCATCCGGGCCTATGAAAGGGCAGTCCTCAATATAGAAAGCCTGACCGGAGATATTACCGCCATCGCGGAAAGGAAAGAGCTGGAAAAGATCCCCGGAGTGGGAAAAGACCTTGCCGCAAAGATAGAGGAAATTCTTGCCACCGGCACCTGTTCGCACCTGGAGGAATTGAAGAAGGAGATACCTGAGGGTTTAATTGAGATGCTCGCCGTCCCCGGCCTCGGACCGAAAACCGTTAGGCTCTTCTACGACAAGCTGAAGATAGCAAGCTTAGATGAACTGGAGGAAATGGCACGGTCACACAAGCTCCATGGACTTCCCGGGATCAAAGAGAAGACCGAAGAAAACATCATTAAAGGAATTGAGCTCCTCCGGCAGGGAAGAGAGCGGTCACTTCTGGGAACGATCCTTCCCCTGGTAAACGAGATTAAGGAACGGTTGAAAAAACTTCCGGAAGTAAAGCAGATCAGCGAAGCAGGGAGCGTCCGTCGGAAAAAAGAGACCATCAGAGATATTGATATCCTGGTCATTTCTTCTGATTCTCAGAAGGTAATGGAGGTATTTACTACCATGCCGGTGGCAGGTGACATCCTTGCCAAAGGACCGACCAAGTCCAGCATCCGTACCAGACAGGGGATACAGGTGGATTTACGGGTTGTCGAACCCGAGTCCTTCGGTGCAGCCCTCTGCTACTTCACCGGCTCCAAGGCACACAATATCCGGATCAGGGAAATGGGCGTGAAACTGGGATTGAAGATCAATGAATACGGCGTATTCAGGGGAGAGAAAAAGATCGGAGGAAAAACTGAAAAAGAGGTTTACCAGGCAGTTGGGCTCCCCTATATACCGCCGGAGCTGAGAGAAGACCGGGGGGAGATTGAAGCCGCCCTGGCAGGCA
>JAPLJA010000242.1 GCA_026388815.1 Pseudomonadota bacterium | reverse complement strand
GGCAGTTCCGAAGGTTTGAATCTTCGGGAGGAAGTCCGGCCTCGCTTCGACAATCGCGCCCATCGCCTTGCCCAGCTCCGCCCCTACGAAATTAAACAGCTCGTAGGCATTCAAACTTGCAGGCATGGTCTCTTTAATATGACTGAAGAGATAACTGATCTCCTCATCCTCAAAGAAGTTGCATATGGTGTAGTTCTTCAAATAATTCCGGTAGTCATAGGGCGTGCAGAAAGAGTTTTTCCACCACGCAAGGTAATCTTCCACGCCCTCCCGGCTGACCTTCCCATCACTTAACGCAACGGTTAAGATATTTGCGGCCTTCCAGCCGCACATGAGTGACCCGGTGTTCTCAGCCTCCTGAGTCCAGGAGGTATCGCCAATGAGCAGGACACTATCCTTATAAGGCTCGATAATAGGCTCCCATAGATTTTCAACTGCAGCAAATCCTTTGACCTTCTTCGCCTTCTTAAACCAGGATTGGGTAAATCCCTCTCCGGTAAGGCGGTTAAAGACTAAATCCGGGTCAACCGCAGGGTTGAAGGTGATTGCCATCACCTGATAACCATCTCCTGCAGCCCGGGGAGAGATAGCGCAGAGTGAAGGATAAGGTCTGCCGTAGAATACCATGGTAAAGGCATTGGGATCCGGTCCTTCCACATCGGCCATGTGATAGGTCCTGCTTAAGAGCATGCCGTAGTATTTCCGGTCCTTGTTGAAACCGAGCTTCTGGGCAATGAGGGAATTTACGCCGTCAGCAGCAATGACAAAGGTGCCGGTGAACTCCTCTGAGCCAGCGCGCACCATAACCCCGTCCGGCCTCTTCTCGATGCCGGTCACATTGGTGTTAGCGAATACCTCCACACCTGCCTGCTTTACCTCTTCCAGCAGGCCCCTCAGGAGCGTTGGCTTATCATGCACCAGGGCAATCTTGGCTGCATCGCCGATCGCCCTTCCCTTGTCACAATCACCAAACCGTATCCGTTTCCCCTGAGAGGAATAACCGTAGATGGCATAGAGGTCCTTCAGTGGCCCGTCATACTTTACGGAAAAACCATTCCTGGGGAAGCAGAGCCGGCCTCCTGTGCGGTTGACACGCATCCAGTCTCCGAAGTAGCCTTCATTGTACACCAGAAGCATCATGGCACAGGCCCTTCTGATGTCAGCTATGTCCTTTTTCCGCTCAAGCAGGGCAACCTTTAAGCCGTACTCACCTGCTGTCTTGGCAGCCATCAGGCCTGCCGGTCCTGCGCCGACTATGACCAGGTCATATTTATTATTAGCCATCATAAACTCCCGCTAGTACAAATTCCTAAATCCGAAATCCTAATATCTAAATCCGAAACAAGCACGAATGACCAAAATTCCAATGATTGAAACAAACTTGTTTTGAATTTTGAAATTAGAATTTGTTTAGAATTTCGTACTTCGAATTTCGAATTTGCATCGATATTCCGCAATCCACACTCCGCAATTCTTTAATGCGCCCCCATCATCTTTTTCAACTCCTCATCGGAAAGGACATCCGGCCTGGTTGCATAGGGCGGGTTCGAGAGGTTGTAAGGATCAAAGGTGTTTTTGATCTTTTTCACGATCAGGTGGACGTTGTTCATCATAGGACCGAGGAGGTCATAACTCGGGCCGAGAAGATGAATGACCACAGCTGCACTCTTATCTTCGAGCTCTCCCTTCAACTGATTGCCCATTAATTCAATTGCCTCAGAAGCCTGTTTCACGGTCTGTTCAGGGAAGATGTCGGTAGTCATCAGGCACCAGTGGGCATACTCCTGGGGACTGATCCACCCTCCATGCACGCTCAAAGGCTGGACAAAGTCCTTGCCCAGTTCCTTTTCTCCGGCAAGGAGGTCTCTCAATGTCTTGTTTGACCTTATAATTTCACGCACAATACCATCGCATGAGTCCACATTCGAGGCACCGATGTTGAAGCTGTCTGAGGGACGGGCCAGCCTGATGCCGTGGGCAAAACGGAGCCATTCATTGGCGGTTCGCACAATCCACACCTGATAGGCAGGTTCATCCTCCTTAACGAAGATCCCACCTACCTTGGCGACGATGGCCTTGAGCACCCTCTCCTCATAGTTGAGCTGCCTTACTGAAGTGGTAGCCTGCAGGCCGACCACGCAATAGCCCTGAGGAAAGACATTGTTCTTCATGTTCTCAAAGAGGTCCTGTTTGGTCTTGGATGAATAGGTATAGAGGAACTGCTTGGCGAGATGAGTGGCAAATACCGCGATCTCTGCCTTCCCCATTTCATAGAAAAGTTCAGCGGACTGGGTGAGCTCCTTCTCTTCCTCCTCAGGATACTTGAAGGGAAACTTGATCATGTACCAGCGGAACTGGTCCTTGGGGAATTCAGAAATCTTATCAATAGAGATTCCCCGCGTGGGAAGCGTTGTCGGTCCGGGCCAGGGTGTGA
>JAPLJA010000145.1 GCA_026388815.1 Pseudomonadota bacterium | reverse complement strand
AAGCTAAGCATGGTAGCTTGTCTTTCAGGTCTTCCTCTCATGGATGCCTCCATTCGTTATTGTTACGGCATCCTATCACAAGAACAGCACAGGCTAAATTTAAAAATGCTCAAATGAAGAGTTTTTCAGCAACCTGCTAGTAAAGGGCTCGGTTAAGAGTCCTATCGCAGGCTACGAGGAATTTCTCCACGACCTCAAATCTCGCATCCGTTCCGCTCAGATCAAAGCAGCTCTCTCAGTCAACAGTGAACTGATACTCCTCTACTGGCAAATAGGCTGTGACATCCTGCGTCAGCAACAAGCGCAGGGGTGGGGTGCGAAAGTTATTGACCGACTCGCGAAAGACTTACTCAGTGAGTTCCCAGAGATGAAAGGCTTCTCTCAGCGCAACCTCAAATATATGCGTACCTTTGCAGAGGCATATCCAGATAAACAATTTGTGCAGCAAGTTGCTGCACAAATCCCCTGGTTTCACAATTGCCTGCTCCGCGTGACCTTGAACGGTTGATGGAGGAAGAAGAATAAATACTCGTTGTAAATTCCCCTATTTTGTTATATATTGCAACCATATTGCACAATATATTAATATTTTGTGCAGTAAACTTACTGTTAATGGTTATTGATCTCAAATGAAAAACATTGTTTTAGGCCACAAGGCAGAACGGGATGAGCTCCTCAAAGGACAGTATGTCCCGAGAGAGGGGATTCAGAACGCCCGGAACAGCATGCACAACAATCTTATCAAAGTTATCACAGGACCGCGGCGGGCTGGCAAGTCAGTATTTGCGATCCAGATGCTTGAGGGTTTCGATTTTGCCTATCTGAATTTTGATGACGAGAGGCTTGTAGGGATTTCTGACTATGACGATCTCATCAAGGCAATCAAGCAGATTTATGGAGATACAAAGGATATTCTTTTTGATGAAATACAAAACCTCTCCCGCTGGGAACTCTTTGTAAACCGGTTGCAGCGCAAGGGATTCAATATCGTCATCACTGGCTCGAATTCACGGCTGCTCAGCAGAGAATTAGCTACACACCTGACAGGCAGGTATACTCAATTTCAGATTTTCCCATTCTCATTTTCTGAACTTTTGCGGCTGCGAAATTTCACTGTAGATGAGACCATTCACCTGAAGGAGAGGCAGGGTCTACTGCTCAACTATCTCAATGAGTATATTCGTACCGGCGGTTTTCCTGAAATCCTCACAAAAAATATCGACCCGAAGAGTTACGTGACCTCGTTATTCGAAAGCATTCTCTTCAAAGACATTGTGAAACGCTACAATGTGCGGTACTCAAAAAAGTTACATAATCTAGGACTGTACCTTATCACCAACCACTCAAACGAATTTTCCTATACGCGGCTGAAAAACGCCATCGACTTCAGGAGCGTTCATACGGTTGAGAACTATATCCAGTATCTCAGCGAGGCATACCTGATATTCACCGTCGGCAGGTTTTCTCACACGCTGAAAGAGCAGATGAAGAGCCCTAAAAAAGTGTACGCCTACGACACCGGCACGATTAACGCCATCAAGTTCAAAACCGCCCCTGATACGGGCAGACTCATTGAAAACATAACGGCTGTAGAACTCCTGAGAAGGGGGAAGGAATATTACTGCTATAAGACGAAGGATCGCAAGGAGGTAGATTTTGCTGTCAGGGAAGGGCTGAAGATCGGCGAGCTCATTCAGGTTTGCTATGAGACAGATCATTTTCAGACGAAAAAGAGAGTGGTCAATGCCCTGGTCAAGGCAGGAAAAGAGACTGACTGTGACAACCTGACCGTACTCACCTGGGATGATGAATCGGAAGAAACATTCCATGAAAAACGTATTTCCTATGTGCCGGTGTGGAAATGGCTGACAGGAGTTACGGCGCAGTAACAGAAACGGACAATGACTATTGAGAATGGCTGGTCACGGGCAGCGATGGACACCCACCGATTCGTTTACCGTCAGGGAATCACCACCACGCAATCTGTACTCTGCACACCGCATTCCTAGTGCCTCTTGCCTTCTTCCTCCTGTCTCCTGAATTCTGTCTCCTGAATTCTGGCTTCTGTATTCTATCCCCCTCCCCCCTTTACTTTTCCTCCAGAATGCACTATGGAAGGGGTGTTTTTCCAAATAATAGTGTTTTAAAAGTTGTACTAAACGCAACCAGATTTGCATTTAGTAACACTATATGCTAAAGTAGCTGCGTATGATACAGAGACAATTTTGGCTGAATAAGATCGAACAGGCCTGGCGAAAGCGTTCTGTGCTCTGGCTTTCCGGGGTCCGGCGGGTGGGAAAAACCTGTCTCTGCCAGGCCCTGAGGGAGATTGAGTATTTCGACTGTGAACTGCCCCGGGTCCGGAGGATGATAGATGATCCGGAAGCCTTCCTTGAAGGATTGAAGGGTCGCCGCATTGTTCTGGATGAGATTCACCGGCTGGAGAACCCCTCCCAACTTTTAAAGATTGCGGCTGACCATTATCCAGATGTCAAGGTTCTGGCAACCGGATCTTCAACGCTTGGTACATCAGCTAAGTTTAAAGATACCTTAGCCGGGCGTAAGACAGAGTTGTGGCTGACACCACTTATCACTCCTGATCTCAGGGATTTTGGGCGAGTGGAACTGAGACACCGTTTTATCTACGGTGGATTACCCCCATTTTTTCTCGCCAAAGATATACCGGAACGGGATTTTCAGGAGTGGATGGATGCTTACTGGGCGAAAGATATTCAGGAACTCTTCCGGTTAGAACGGCGTCATTCATTTCAGAAGTTTGCCGAACTGCTCATGGCCCGGAGCGGGGGCATATTTGAAGCAACTGCTTTTGCCCGCCCCTGCGAGGTGAGCCGCTCAACCATCAGCAACTATCTTCGCGTGCTGGAAGCAACCTTTGTGGTACATATTGTCCGTCCTTTCAGCACACATCGGGCCACGGAAATTGTTTCTGCACCCAAGGTGTATGGGTTTGACACAGGCTTCGTGTGTTATCACCGAGGCTGGCATGCCCTCCGTCGCGAAGATATGGGACTTCTCTGGGAACATTTTGTATTGAATGAACTCCATGCTCAACTGCAATTCCGGGAAGTCCGTTACTGGCGGGACAAGCACGGGCATGAGGTTGATTTTATCCTGGTGCAGAGAGGTGACCGTCCTGTAACAGTGGAGTGCAAATGGTCAGCAGAGGAGTTTGATGCTGTAAACATAAGGGCATTCCGGAAACAGTACCCGGAGGGAGAAAACTTTGTGGTGGCAAATGATATTAAACAATCCTACACCCACAGGTATGGAGAAATTCCGGTACGCTTTGTTGGATTGACAGAATTGATAGAAGCAATACGTAAGATGCAAAAAAGAGTCTGAAATGCGATAACTTGTCGCAGAAATTCCCTGGGGGCGCTGCCTGCGCCACGTGACCTTGAACGGTTGATGGAGTAAGAGGAATAAATTTTACTCCGCATTTCGCATTCTGCATTTCTTCTGTCTCCTGACTTCTGAATTCTGGCTCCTGCTACACCCTTTTACTTTTCCTCCAGAATGCACTATTAAGGGGTAAATTCCTGAAGGTAGCTAAATATTTAAAAGTAGATGAAAAGACTATCTATCGTCTGCTTGAAAAAGGAGAAATACCTACCTTTAAGGTTGGGAAACAATGGCGATTCATCTTGGAGGTAGTAAGGCAATGGGTGATTTCAAAACACAATAACTTACCTGAAAAATTCAAGAAAGCCTATGAATAAAATAATGCCTATGGAAATTGATAACTTCCCTCTTTCCGGGATAGTGCCTGGGTCTATTTTTACATTTACACCAAGAATTGCAAGAGAAGTCGTTCATGCGGATTGCGGAATGAAAAAAAGGTGACGGGTGTCCCCCTTTTTCCCGTTTTCCCGTGCCCCATCATGATCCGGCCAGTTTTTAATACCGGTTGCTTTACATTTCTCTATCATTATTTCACGTTCCCCATCGCCTTATTAATCCGCTTAAGCGCAGTGTCGAGATCAAAATTATTCCTCTCGTTCGGCGTCAAGACCTCGAATAACTCATTTACAATGCGTGAGCGCATATCATTAATTTCCATATCCGACCGTCCGAGATTAATGCGATATTTTGATAAATCAGTATCCGCCCCATCTTCAGCAAGTTTATTCTTAAAGAGATCTGTGACATCGCGATTCGCAAGGTCAAACTTATTCCTTAAAAGAAAATCTAAATCATAAAAATCGCGCGGCGCAATCTTCTCGCGGATGGCTCCCGCGCGCAATTTCTCAGATACTAATTCATTGAGGGATAAACAAGCAACCTTTCCACCGTCGAAAAGCGGCTCTCCTGTAAATGGATGCAAGAAATAATGCTGAACCTGACGCCTTTCTATAGGAGTGATGGGATTAAATCTAAGGCCGATCTCAAATTTAATCTTCGCCTCAATCGGACGCAAAGCCGATTGATAGACAAAATAATACACATACTGCTTACATTCATTCCGGCCGGGGCTCGTCGACCCATCAATCTTCATCCCGAATTGTTCCGCAAATATTTTAATATTATCCTTTACTGACTGGATGCATTTGCGTCTTTCACCTCGCGTCGCCTCATAGCGGGGAAGCTTCATACTGAAATCAAGATCCTCGCTCAAGCGATAATAGGCATAATAAATCTTATTCAGACACGTTCCGCCCTTAAAAATGAGATTGTCAGAAAGCTCATGCACCCGGAAAAGAATGAGCGTTAAATAGTAATCTTTTTCCAAGAGAGGCAATAAAAATTCCTTTTTCTTTGACGCTCTTTCCAAGGTCTTAATAAATTCTTCTTTATTGTTGTGAATCAATGATTATGGCTCTCCACTTTTTATTGACTGTTCCTTTGCGTGATCCATGAAGAGAACAGATTGATGTTTCTTGTACACTTTTGATGAGCGGCCTTAATGCGGTATCTGAAACACCTATTCTCTCAAGAATGATGCCTATGCGTTTGCGGGTTGTTATATTCGGGAAACGAGCGGCATATTCTATAAGCTTTTTGATATCGCATTTTTGCTCTTTAACAACTTGCGTGAATATTGATATAGCGCTATTAATACCGCCGACCGGCTTATTGAAATAAAGAAGATCGATGAGGGTTCTCTCTTTAGAGCTGATATTTACATCCGCATCTTTCACTTTTATCGTTTCCAATCCGTACATGCGGTTCTCTGAAATTCTTATAAACTTATATGAAATACCGCACATGATTCTTTTCATCCGCATGGATGTGTTGAGCACATACACGGTCTGAAAAAGCTGTTCGGTCAGACCGAAATAATTAAACATGGTCGAATACCCAATATAATAATTCTTCTTAGGGAAAAAAAGTGGTGGGATGAGCAGTTCGTCAACTCCTGTTCCTGCAGGACCGGCTTCGAGTGGAGAAAAGGCATATGCTCCGCGCTTAATGGGAGTAAATATCTTCTTCTTTTTGAGCCGGAAAACAACCTGTTTTCTATCTGCAGGAGAAAGATTAAACAACTGATCAAGATCCTCTACAGTAACGATCGTCTTCTTTTCGTATGTTAGACGAGCCACTATATTGGTCTCAATCGGGCCTAAAGTCTTTGGTGTATTTATAGGTGTCATAGGTTATCTATTAAATAACTATCATACCCTTATATTACATGAGCCAAGTTTAGCACATCTATCATCTTTGTCAATAGAAACAAGCAATATGTCGTTCCCAAGGGAACATGTCCGCCTAATTCCCAAGGGATGTTGTCCTCTCAGTAAATTTCAGCACAGATGAAAGGGTCTTTAATCTTGCTGTTGGTACGATAGGGTTTGATTATACCGTTATTTAACTAACACGTACTTGGTGACCCCGGCAGCACGTGCAATGTCCAGAACCTGTACCACCGTATCATAACTCGCGTCAGGTTCACCGCCGATAGCAACAATACTGCTTGGATTAATCTTCATCAGTTGTTGCAGAATAGGGTTAATGTTGTTTATTGGATATTTTTGGCCGTCCAGGGAAATACTGCCATCTGCTGAGATAGAGATAGTGATAAACACTTCTTGTTTTTCTGCTGTGCTTGTTTGTCTTTTCGTCGCCGGCAAATCAACCTTAATCCCCGCCTGGATTAACAGCGGAGTGGCAATCATGAAGATAATCAATAACACCAGAACAACGTCAGTGAATGGTGTAATATTAATATCTGCGATTACGTCATGGCTACTCTGTCTCCGCTTTGCCATGCGTCATCTCCCCCCTGGTTTTGGTTTTTCTGCAACTAACAGATACCGTGCCGCGCCTGCACCACGTGTCGCATCAACTACGTTAGCCAGAATGCTGTATGTAATACTCTTGTCCCCGTTTATCCTTACAACAACCCCGGGTTCTTGTTGCACCCGTGCTTCTACCAACTGACGAAGATCGTCTACGGAAACCTTTTTATCATCCAGGAAAACGTTTTCATGAGCATCAATGCTGATCGTAAAAAAGTTTTCTTCTTCAGATTTACTGGTCTGTGCCTGTGGAACATTCACCTTGATCCCCGTCTTGACGATGAGCGGAGTGGCGATCATGAAGATAATCAATAACACCAGGACAACGTCAGTAAACGGCGTGATATTAATCTCCGCCATGAGTTCGTTGTCACGTTTTTGTCGTCTCGCCATACGGTTCTTATCCTAAGAAGATTAACAATTATTTTTCTGATTGAAGGATAGCCAGCAGTTCGCTGGCAGTGGAATCCATTTCATGGGTAAACGTTTTAATCTGTTTCATAATCCAGTTGAAGAAAACAACTGCAGGGATAGCCACACCGAGACCCATGGCGGTGTTTAACAGCGCTTCCGCAACACCACCAATAACAATGTTCAAACCGGTGGTTCCTGTGGAAGCAATACTGTGAAACGCGTTCACAATCCCGAGCACGGTACCAAATAACCCGATGTACACGGCAACGTTTGCAATCGTTCCCACGATGATTGTTCCCTTTTCAAGCTTGGTAATTTCAACCGTGATTTCACGGTTAACTGCGTCCTCAATTTCACGCATATTTTTCCCGTAAAACTTAAGCCCTGCAGCGACAATGGTACAAAATGAGCTGTAGGAAAATGTCATACAATACTTGATTGCACTATCAATATCCTTTTTCTCCAAAAACCCGCGGATATTTTTCATCACCGTTATCCGGGACGGCTTTGACTTTTTCCAAAATTCAAATTCTTTTCCAATAAACACCCCAAGTGACATGACAGAACAGGCTAACAGTACATACATCACCCATCCACCCATGCGAAATATATCGAATAACGTTTTATTTTCAAACATAGTGGTTTTCCCCCCTCTCGGAATAAGTAATGAGGTTATAAAAAACCTGTATTAGCAGGCTGCTGAAAAACTCCTATCTGCGTCGTTCCCCTCGACCTTCGTCGTTGCAGCGTACGTCCACGTACGCCTCACTCCTCAGGATTTCGGGCGCCTTGCATCTGGACATTTTTGATCAGCCTTCCAAACAGTTGCTTTTTTAGCAAACTGTTAGACAACAAGGAAAAGCAAATATACTATTAAGCCAATTTTGTCAATGTTTTAGGTAATGTGTTCTCATGGGCACACGTTCACTCGCTTAACCTAAAAATAGTCCTCGGAACAGGTGACAGTTTTTTGAGTATTATAACTGAGTGTCACCAGAGCACATTTGGTACCCCCTCAATTTTTCTTTACTTTTTTTCTCTTCCTGATAGATTTAACTGCTACTGAGCAAGTATTGGGCTATCTTCTGTAAGGGGCATTTTGGAAAATAAGGCAGTAAATATAGGGAGTGTTGTCAGGCGTCTCTCGCCCTTCACCATCTCTTTTCTTATCCATGCAAGTCTTCTCCTGCTCTTTTCCTACATAACCTGGGGCATCCCAACGCAGAAAAAGGCAGATGCAATACCAATAACCATTACAACGATCCAAAAGGAAAAAAGTGTTCCACTGAGGTTGCCGGAAAAGATGCCCGTGGATCGAGTTAAGGTTAGGGTTAAGGATCGTTTGACGTACTCTGTTCCTGAAAATGATTATCGTCCTAATGTACCTGAGGTTAAGTTTCGACTGGACTCAAGGACCGGGCAAGGACCTGATCTCATAGGAATTGAAGCTATCGACGGTACTTTGATTAATACTCCAGGGGGTCGGAAGACAGGTGACCCCCATGCTCTGTTTAATACTCGAGGGGGTGGGCAGGGCCTTTATACCGGTGAAGAAAAAGTGGCCGGGTCATTCTCCCGACATGTCGAGGAATTACGAGAAGAGGGTCTGGATATCGTCTTCATCTTTGACTCTACCAGCAGCATGGCAGATTTTTTGAGACATATCAAGATTAAGATAGCTAATATGATTGCCACGTTTAAGAAACTTGTGCCCGAAGCCAGAATTGGCTTGGTTACCTACCGTGATGTGGGTGATGATTTTGTAACCAAGTCCCATCAGCTTACCCATGGAACCAGCTCCTTGCAGAATTTTCTGAAGGATATTGATCCAGTGGGTGGCGGCGATGAAGCAGAGGCTCTGGATGAGGGCCTGAGGGTGGCTATTGAAGATTTAAACTGGAATGCAAAATCGAAGAAGATTATTTTACTGATTGGAGATGCCCCGCCTCACCAGAAAGATATGGAAAAGACCATCCGCTTGATTGAAAAATTCAGGAAGAAGATGGGCGGTGTAGTGTCAACCCTTGATACCAGCTCGCATAGTTCCGAACGGGTGTCAGGCGGAGAGCAAAAAAAGGTGCTGAATGAGTTTAAGCTTATTGCTGATATAGGTGGAGGTGAGAGCTCACGCTTAGTCGATGAAGAAAAAGTGATCAAACAGATGGTACTGCTCGCTTTTGGAACCAGATGGGAGGAGTGCCTCGACGAGTTCTTGAAGAACCTGTAACAGTATGTGGTAAACTATGAACCGTATCCGATTGATCAAGACGTTGTTAGTGATCTCTTTATCCTCTTTCATCCTTTCTCATTTTCTCCCGGGATCGGAAGCTTCATCTCTCTCAGACGCAGTCAGCGGGCTGAACATTGAGCACATCAATTCAGTTGATGAGATGAAATCCGTCCTGTCCAGACTGCAATCCTGTGTCGCGGAGGCACAGAAGAAAG
Organism: Pseudomonadota bacterium; assembly: GCA_026388815.1. Lineage (GTDB taxonomy): Bacteria > Desulfobacterota > WTBG01 > JAPLJA01 > JAPLJA01 > JAPLJA01. Next base: position 274 of record JAPLJA010000145.1, on the reverse strand, counting down.
ACCAGTTCACCTTTGATCTGCAAAAACTCATCCTCGCAAAATCCGGCGAGTGCATCAGTAAACTTGCAGAATGTGAGCAGCAGGCCGATCTTTCTCAAAAAGCAAAGAGAGATGAGATACGGGCACTCTTTTCCCGAAACAGGGATGTTTTGAAAGGAATCTTATCGTTCAATCAGAAGAAGATTGATTATCTGCAGGAGAACAAGCTCGACCAGATGAAAGACACCAGCGCCTTCTTTGCTTCACCTGAATGGCAGGAACCGCAGTACGTGAT
>JAPLJA010000181.1 GCA_026388815.1 Pseudomonadota bacterium | reverse complement strand
GCAATCGGCTTGAAGAGGTCGAAGTCAATCCCGCTGGTCTGGATTGATATCCGGTCTTTTGCTACATAGCGTGAGAGCTCCTCCCCGGCCTCGGGATAGAGCATGAAGAAGTGGTCAACTTTTTTTGCAGCCTGACGCTCTAAAAGGGCGAAGATAATCCTCCAGGGCTTTGAGATAAACTTTTTTGTCCGGTAGGAGACCTCTTCGCCGTGGTGCTGGAAAACAACAGGTCCCTTTTCTGTAAGCAGAGGAATGAGGTTGGTCCACTTCCCGTGAACACCGTGTACGTAGAGCAGGCACGCTCCTCTCCGGCATTCCTCCTGCACTGCCCTGAGCATGGATGGCGAGAAGTGCTTGTAGGGGAAGGAAGATTTTGTAGCCGGGAAGATCCGGTAGGTGATGCCGTCCTCGTGGACGGTGATGGGTTCACTGATCATCCGCTCCGGTTTCCAGCATTCTGTCTCATACCGGTCAGTGTATTCCCTCATCTTGAGGGCGAACCGCCGGTTAAGCGTATCAACCCGTTGGAGTTCTTCGCGGGGAGGCCACTTCCCCCGGTAGGAGTGATTGAGGAGGTAGAGAATCTTCACAGGGAAACATCCTTCAGAAAAAATCCGAAATCCGAATATCGAAATCCGAAACGTTTTAGTTTGTTTTTTTGTGTTTGAGACATTTGGATTTGTTTAGAATTTGGTGCTTCGAATTTAGAATTTTCGTTTTTTAGTCACCGCAGTTTATCGTAGACCCTGAGCATTTCCTCTGCTGCTTTCCGCCAGGAAAAATTCTCGACCCGCTTCAGCCCCTTTGATTGCAGTTCATTCAGCAGGGAAGCATTATCCAGGAGCATAGCCAGGGCAGAGGCAAGTGATTCAATATTGTAAGGATCAGCGAGGAGGGCTGCGTCTCCGGCAACCTCCGGCAGCGAGGCGAGGTTGGAAGTGATGACAGGCGTTCCGCAAGCCATTGACTCCAAAACGGGATTCCCGAACCCTTCGTAGAGGGAAGGGAAAAAAAAGAATTTTGCTCCGGTGTAAAGGGCAGGGAGGTCACCTGCCGGGACATACCCCAGCAATTTTACCTTCTGCCGGAGGGAGAGCGTATCCATGGCTTCCAGGAATTCCTCTTTCCCCAGGCTGAACCTGCCAGCCATTACCAGATCGCACTCGCTCTTTATCTCTCGTGAGGCGAGGTGGAAGGCCTTGAGCATCCTCAGGACGTTCTTCCGCTTCGTGATGATCCCGACGTAGAAAATATAATCTCTGTTAAGCCCGTATTTCTTCCTTACCACGTCTACTTCCGCGGGGGTCCGCGGAAAATATTTTTCGTCTATGCCGTGATGGATTGCATCAATCTTCTCCGCCGGAACCTTGAGGTGTGCAATGATCTCCTGCTTGGAGAAATTTGAGACCGTCTTGATGCGGGTCGCCCTCTGGGCTGATTCATAGTACCTCTTGAGTTTCTTCTCGCGATACTCCTTTGAGGCATATTCGTCAGAGAGCAGCAGGAGCACATCGGGGATGGTAACTATGGTTTTGGCGATTCTATAATTAGGGAGACGGGTACCTCCGGAATGAAATATGTCTATCTTCCTGGGGAAAAAGAAGTTAAAGGGTTCCTGGATTATCTTCAGACGAAAATTGGGTTTATCAATGTGGGGGAGGTACCGGTAATGCTTTAAACGGGAGAGGCGGCAGCAGAGGGCATAGTCGTTTTCACGGTCAACTTCCGAGATGGCTTTGACCAGGTTAATGATAGAATTTGCCATGCCGGTGCGTTCAGGCTTGACAGCAGAAGATATGTCAATGGCAATTCTCATCCTGTAAAGGCTCTCCTTACAAAGTCAAATGACAAAATCCAAATGACAAATAGATAAAATTTATTCTGGATTCTGACTCCTGTCTCCTGAATTCTCGTTTTTCATTTATCTTTTCTGGCAGATAGCCACCCCGCCCCTGCATCTCTTCAGCAGAAAGGGAAAGCGGTTGAGCACCCTGACATCGAGCCAGCTTATTGCCTGGTTGAGGAGCCTGCTCTGCCTCAGCAGTTTCGGGAAGAGGTGGTGGGTACCGAAACGGTTACCGCTTATCCGCTTGAGCGTGAACCCGTTTTTCCCTATTTCATCCCTGAGCTGAGAGAGGGTGAGTTTTTCAAAGGCATGTTCTGTCCTCTCCTTCTCCTTCGGCCTGAGAATGCGATAGTCAAAGATCAGCATGCCCTGATAACGTAGCACCCTTTTTAACTCTCGGTAAATCCTCGCCCGGTCCTCCTGGCTGAACATCATGATGAAGCGGAAGCTCAGAGCTGCAGAAAACGATCCGTCCCGGAAGGGGAGGGAGAAGGCATCACCCCGCAATAAGGTGGGCGTGCTGTTCAGGTCCTTCAGGTGTGATCTGGTTTCCTGGAGCATGGGCAGGGAAAAGTCAATGGCGACGTAGGGCGAGCAGAGGGTGCAGAGGTTGCGGTACAGTCTGCCGGTCCCAACCGCCAACTCGAGCACCGGTCCCTGTATTCCCCGCAGAGCATCTTTGATCACCATGAGCTCGGAGAGATGGAGGAGCGAGGTCTTCTCATCCTCAAAGCCCCTTGTCTTATCATATTCCCGTGCAACCTCCTCCACCTGGAAGGTGGTTCTGATCTCCTCTTTATTCCTTGCCATGATGGTTTACCAGCAGATACCGGTATAATTCCCATCAACCTTTGTGAGGTCTTGAACAATCCTCACCAGGTCGATAATGGTCTTCCCCTTGCCCTTTTTCCTGATGATCTCCCGGAACTCTTCTGATGGGTTGCCGATAACCAGGACCTGGGCAAAATCAGTTACCTCATCCGGGTTGCTGCATATCATGGAGGAGATGTGAGGTATTTCTTTCTCGATGAATTGTCTGTTGGAGCCGAAGATCGTGGCGATGGAGACATTCCTGTCATAAATTTTGATGGTGAGACCCTTCCCGAGCAGGGTTTCGATCAGTTCCACGATAGGGCTTTCACGCAGGTCGTCGGTGCCTGCTTTGAAGCTGAACCCGAGGATCCCGATCTTTTTCTTCCGGGTCTTTAGTATGAGGTTGACTCCTTCCCGTACCTGGAGCGCATTGCTCGCGAGGATCGAGCGCAGGAGAGGCGTCTCGAGGTCAAGCCGGTTTGCCTGGTAGATGAGGGCCCGCAGGTCTTTGGGGAGACAGGGGCCGCCGAAGGCAAAGCCGGGCTTCAAGTAGTAAGAAGAGAGGTTCAGCTTTGAATCCTTGCAGAAGAGTTCCATCAACCGGTGGCTGTCGATTTTCAGCTTCTTGGCGATCAACCCGATCTCGTTGGCAAACGTCACTTTCAGGGCATGGAAAGAGTTGCTGACGTATTTGATCATCTCGGCAGTCCGGATATCCGTCCTCTCAACCGGCGCATCGACGAAAGAGTATATCGCTGCTGCCGTGTCGCCACTCCGCTTATCGTACTCACCGATCAGCGTAAAAGGCGGGTGATAGAAATCATAGACTGAGTTTCCCTCCCGCAGGAATTCAGGATTACTTGCCACCCCGAAACCGCGGCCTGCCTTTTTCCCCGACTGCCTTTCCAGGATGGGTATCATGGTCTCTTCCACTGTTCCGGGCAGGACAGTGCTCCGGAGCACAACCGTGTGGTAGGCGATTTTTGATCTCAGGGCCTTTCCGATCTCCTGAGAGCACCTCTTCAGGTAATTGAGGTTGATGCTCCCGTTATCACTGCTCGGTGTCCCGACACAGATGAGAGAGAGCTCAGTTTTTGAAACTGCCTCGAGGGAGGAAGTGGTGGTTTTGAAGCGTCCGTTCCTGACGGTCTCCTGGATGAGCCTGTCCATCTCCTTTTCCACGATCGGGCTCTTCCCCCCGGCAATCATCTTTGCCTTCTCAGGGTTCACGTCTCAGCTTTCAGTATTAATACAAACGCATTAAGTAAAGCGTCATTGCGAGGAGTGAAACGACGAAGCAATCTCTTGTTTATGAGGTGAGATTGCCACGCTCCCGTTGGTCGCTCGCAATGACAATGTAATAGCATTTAATGCGTTCGTATTAGTTAGTATCTCTCAACAAGTTATTTTCATTGCTGATCGCTGACTGCTCACATTACGATTGAGGAGCTCCTCGTACAGTGAACAGATACGGTCAATCATCTTTTTTTCATCAAACAGTTGCTCCGCCCTTCTTCGCCCTGCCTGTCCCATTTCCCGGGTCTGTTCAGGGTTGTCGAGAAGGAAAGCAATGGCCCTGGCTAAGGCCTGAGCATCCTGAGGGGGAACAAGGATTCCTGTTTTTCCGTCCTCTACTGCTTCAGGTATGCCGCCGACGCGGGAGGCAACAATCGCTCTTCCTGCAGCCATGGCTTCAAGGAGCGACCTGCCGAGTCCTTCAGCCAGCGAGGGCAGGATGAAGACATCCAGGAGCGAGAGGATTTCAGGG
>JAPLJA010000098.1 GCA_026388815.1 Pseudomonadota bacterium | reverse complement strand
TGAAGAAAGGAAGGAAGAAATGAGAGTACATTATGATAGCGAGGTTGACGCCATATACATCAAATTAGGAAATGAGAAACCGGACGGAGTTGTTGAGATTGCTGAAGGTGTTAATTTAGATACAACTTCCAAAAATAGAATAGTTGGTATAGAAATTCTTAACGCTTCTAAAAAGATCAACATCAAAACAATTCTTTCTTATGAGCTTGATCTCGACAAGAAATTGATTCAAAAACCAGCATAAAGATGGCTCAACCGGGCGCGCGAAAAGCTGCATACCAGTCAGCCTTAATGTTTATGAGTACCTTGAGTTTGAGATTACCGGAATCGATTCATCGCCATATCAGAGGAAAAGGGGATTTATTTTTTTCTTACTCAGGGTTAGCGATAAAATCCGAAGGGAGGTTTTGAGGAAAGCTAAGGAATAAAATGCTTATACCCTGCAGGGGCGCCATCCAACTGTGTCTTTTAGTAGATGGAAATAGGGGAAGCGTCCCTCCATTTCCATCGTTACCGTGGCACTGGCTCCATTTGACATGGTACCGACGTTGCAGGTAACAGTATCCCCTGATTTGCTGCATGTCCCCTGCGTTGAGGTAGCTGAGACATAGGTAACATTAGACGGGAGGGTATCGGTGAGTATTACTCCGGTTGCTGTTTCTGGCCCGTTGTTGGTCACAGTAATCGTGTAAGTTAGGTTACTGCCTACAGTCACTGGGTCGGGTGCATCAGTCTTAATGACTGAAATATCCAAATCACCTAATGGCCCAGCCTGTCCAGAACGTACAGGCCATACATAACTACTGCTGGACTTACCGTAGATTTCCACGCGGCCATAGAGCATCAAGACGTACCACGCGACGTCTGTATAGCTGGCATAGGTAGTAGAGGACCAGTAATAGTTGGCCTGCACGTTGGTAAATGGATGCCCTGAGGGGAGGGCGGGATTGTATCGTGAATAGTCAGTTAAACTGTGCAGTTCTTTTCGGTTGGGGAGGCGCCAGTCTGTGTATCCGAGATTTTCATAGTTGCCGTTGTTCATTTCTTTCACATAGTCCAGCGCCTGCTGCCAGGTTTTATCGACGCCAAACAGATTCGCATTCATTGTCCACATAAGTCCGGTAAGTTGGTCAACGACTACATTGCCATTAACCGGTGTTTTACCATCAGGGTTTGTAAATCTGGGCACAGGCCAGGCAACGCCCTTTTCAAGATCACCGTCGTCTCCTGTCTCATAGCTGGTGGTCTGTCCTGTTTTCCACACAGGAGCAGGATAGGAACTATCCTGTCCAGAACGTACAGGCCATACATAATAAAGGCTGGACTTACCGTATTCGCCCACGTAGCCATCGTCCATAGTTACGCTCCATGCGCTGACTGTACTGTATGCATTGGTAGTAGAAGACCAGTAATAGTTGGCCTGCACGTTGGTGAAGCCCTGGGTATTGAGCCAGGTTGCTGGGTTGGATTCGGCGCCATTCACCAGGCTTTCCAGTTCATTCACATTGGGCAGGCGCCAGTCGTCATAACCGCAGAGGGTCAGATTATTGCAATAGTAGACGGCAGCGTTCCAGGTCTTATAACCGGTTAAAGGATTCCCATTCTTTGCCCACATTAGCCCCGTGAGGTTATCGGTCACACAATCCCCGCTCACCGTGAACCGCGGGCTGGGCCACGCAACTCCGGCCTGTATCTCCCCATCCTGACCGGTGCCTGCACATGGGATCTGATTGCCATTTGTGTCATAACAATTTGTCTGCCCGGTTCTTGGCAGGTTAAGGTTAACGGTGTCAGCGCTTCCGGCACTTTGAGTAACGGTAAAGGTCTGTTCTGCAACGGTCATTGTACCTGTCCTTGAACTTGTGTTCGTGTTAGCTGATACAGAGTAATTAACTACACCGTTGCCTGTTCCATTGCTGCCAGAAGTTATAGATATCCAGGATGCATTGCTGGTTGCAGTCCAAGCACATCCCGTAGGGGTAGACACAATAACACTTGAAGCACCTCCGTTTGCATCAAAAGACTTGCTGGTAGGAGAGATTGAGTAAGTGCAAAGTTGGACAGATACCTCATTAGAATACCAACTTTCATGTCCTTCTATCTGATCTACAATATGATCTGCGGAATTATCATAAGCAGTAATAGCGAAGTAACAGGTGCCCGGTGGAAGACTTGAGATAGTAAAGTGTGTTGTATTACCAACATCAATCGGGGAGTCTCCTTGGTCAGCACCACTTCCGTTATAAGGGTATGAAGAAGTAGTGCCATAATAAATTTTATAGCCTTTGAGATCACTAACATTGACTACATCCCAACTGAGATTAATCTCTCCATTAATATAACCAATTTGAAGATTTGTAGGTGGTGGTATGGGAGCAATGGGATCGATTGCTAACAAGTAAGGATAATAACTGATTTTCCCCAATGTAAATTCATCATAATAATCATATATTAAATGATCAATCTCAGCTTGATTTATTGTTCCCCACCAATTATTAGTAACCGTAACATCGTTAGCGGATGTATTTAAAAGACCATACTCACTATCAGAGAAAATATTATTATTAGAAATAATGGGACGGCTGTCATAAACTATTTCCATACCAACTCGATTATTATAAATCGTATTATACTTAATCTCAGAAGCATCCCTTGCAACTTCAGTGCTTATACCTATATCGTTATTGATAACTAAATTGTTGGATATTACACCTCTTGCATTAATTGCTACCCCTTCACAATGATTGATTATGTTTTCAGATATTATAGAATCGGTATTAGGTTCACCTAGTATCCCCCCACTGCTACTATTCTCAATAATATTTTGTTGAATACTTCCACCACTATAGATTGCTGGAGTTGAGCTATTTAAACTTATTCCGGTGAAGTAATTATTTTCAATGGTGCAATAGAATAGAAGATGCACTCCATAAGAACCAATATCATTAAATGTCGAGTTTCTGATTGTAATTGTAGGTGGGTTAATAAGGATAGCCATGTCTGAAGCTGTCGAGATTCCTGCGCGTGCATGAGAGATTTTTACATAATTAAATATACTTCCTTCCCAACCACTATAATCAGAATCTGGTGCAAGGATAAACTCAATTCCTTCCCAATCATAAAAGCTAGGGCTGCTTGTAAAGACTATGGGTTTACTATCGGTTCCATTGGCAACAATTTTCCCTTTCAAGCCTAAATAATAATACCCATCAACAATGACTTGTACCCCTGGTTCAATAGTCAACGTTACACCTTTTTCTACTCCAATATTTCCAACAATAATGTAAGGATTATTAGCTTCTGTCCAGGTAGTATCATTTGTGATTATTCCACTGACAGAAGTATCACCAAAAGTGATTGATACGTTAAAGCATATAAATAATCCCACCAAAAATGAGTGAAAGAAATTTTTCTTCCAATTTAGCATTTTTCTTCCCCTTTTGAAGTTACAAAATATTAAACCTCACCAGCACACAAGCTGATAGGAGCTTATCTTTACTCCCCGAAACTGATACCCACTTCCCCTGAAACAAGAGTAACCCCTGTTAAAAAGGCTTGCTGATTGTTTTAATATCGGGATTTATAGCACTTTTGTAGGAGAATACAAGGAAATAACCCCCAAGAAGGGGACCTCTTTATCGTTGACAGATTGAGAGGCACCCGGTAAAAAAGCAGGTGCTGAAAATATCTTTGGAAGGGACAGAGGGACTTCCCCTATTTCTTCAATCCCTTCTTTCGTCATCCAGCCTTCTTGAGAAATTGGTGTTTCGCTGTTTTCACGGTTTTCTTGACATGACCCCACCTGAAAAGATAAGATAGCCTTGAATCTCATGTAAAGGAAAGTACATCAGGTTGTCCCGAAAGAAAACCCTCCTCGTTCTCATACTCCTCTTTATCACCGCAAGTATCTGGACGTGGGTAATCCTCAAAGCCAGGATGAAACCGCTCATCCGCTATCAGCCGGATAAAGCGCCGGTTCATATCGAGCGGGTGATCCTCATCACCATTGATACGCTCCGGGCTGACCACCTCGGCGTGTACGGATATCCCAGGCCGACCTCGCCGTTCATCGACAGCCTCGCCTTGAAGAGCATCGTATTTCAAAAGGCCTTCTGTTCCATCTCTTCAACCGCTCCCTCACACGCCTCAATCATGACCTCACTCCACCCTCTGACCCACAAGGTGCTCAAAAACGGTCATAAGCTGGATAAATCTTTTCTGACCTTAGCCGAGGTTTTTCAGGAGATCAAGTTTAAGACTGCTGCCTTTGCCAGCACCAGCACCCACTTTAAAGCAGGCAACATCGATCAGGGATTCAGTATCTTCAATGAACCGTCTAAGAATTCTTCAGGCCACCGGAGGCCCGCAGATCAGACAGCGGATCAGGCAATAGAGTGGCTTAAGGAGAGGAACCCATCTGATGCTTTTTTCCTCTGGGTCCATTTTTTTGATCCCCACGACCCCTATATCCCTGTCCCGGAATACCGGAAGGCCCTGGCGTTCCCCTCAGACAGGGCACGACAGGACTACATCCGGTTCCTGAAAGAGGAACATCACGTGGATCCGGCTTTTTACAAAAGCGATGGTGAGATGGTGGATATGATCGAACAGTACGACGCTGAAGTCCTCTTCGTAGACCATCAGATCAAGCGTCTCTACGAATTCATGGCGAAAAAGGGGTTAAACGACCACACCCTGTGGATCATCACCGCTGACCATGGAGAGGGGCTGGGGAATCACCGCTGGGCTGGCCACGGTAAACATATCTACAACGAACAGGTCCGGGTCCCCCTGCTCTTCCATTTTACCGACCAGGTCCCTGCGCAGGGATCACGATGGGAGGGCATCGTCGAGCAGGTGGATATCATGCCAACCCTGCTTTCCCTCTTTGGTTGTACCATAACAAGGTATCAATACAGAATCCACGGTACCTCTTTTACGTCTCTCCTCCTGAACGGCGGGAGCGGATTCCCCCGGAAATATGCCTTCTCCCAGAGGAGGCATTACTCGCCGGGCAAACGTCCCGAACAGATCGTCCCTGAAGAGACCAATTACGAGGAGGGAGAGAAATACTGCCTCCAGGACCTCCGTTACAAATACATCCTCCGCACTACGGGGGAGCATGAGTTCTACAATGTGCACGAAGACCCCTATGAGACGAAGAACCTCATCCGGAGCGCCCTGCCTGAGAGGGATCAGATGAAACAACTCCTCTCAGCCATGGTTGAACAGTTCAAGCAGGGATCCACGCTCGCCCCGAAATCTGTTAACAAAGAGACGATTGAGAAATTAAAGTCTCTGGGATATGTTCAGTAAAATTGTTGATACTATTTACACCATAGGAGGGGAAACATGGCAGAACTGAGAGTGCAGTCAAAATTCCTGGACAAGGCACGGATTGAGGAACTCCTTAAATCCAAAAGAGACGGGGTCTTATGTCTTACCGACGGGCAATCTCCCTACGGAGTCCCCCTCGCCTACACCTCGTATCATAACGATACCCTCTACTTCGGGATGAACCCGACGGGAAGAAAAATTGAGTATCTTAAGAAATGTAAAAACGCCTGCTTCACGGTGTACCAGACCTTCCCGGCACCGGGAGGCCAGCCCGGCATGGGGTGGTGGAGCGTCATCCTGGATGGGGAGCTTTCTCAGATCACTGACCCGGAAGAAATCAAGGCACTCGCAGATATGATGGAAAAGCAGGGAGCCTTTCCCCCGGGGCTCAAGGAGAGGTTCCTCGCGGTAATCCTGAAGAACCCCGTTAATTCAAACTTCTTCAAGATGAAGATTACCACTTTCGGGGGAAAGGAGCTGCCTCTCTACCGCCCGGAGGACGAGCTCAAATAAACTGAAACACAGGCAGAGGGGATATTGAAAAAGTCCGTTCTTCGCTGCTCAACAAGATTTTTTCGACCGTTCTAAGACTCGCTCCGCTGCAAATTCACAACTCGCCCTAAGGGCTCAAACATGTGAATTTGCGGCCGCTTCACTCGTTAAGAACGGTGGCCCGAAAAAACCTTGGATTCGCGCTCAGATCTCCCTTTTTCAGGTTTTTCAACAGCCCCGCAGATGGTATAACGGCGCTTACCCCCTTGAAAATAGCTCGACCAGGGCTCTCTTCCTTTCAATGGTGGGTAATTGATAGGGACATTTCTTTTCGCACTCCCCGCACTCTGTGCAGGCCTCGTACCACATGAGAAGTCCAGGCCCCATCCGCTTCTTTCTTTCCGGGAGCTCTTCGTAGCTCAATCCCTGCATGGTCTGATACATCAGTTGGATCATCTCAGGAATCCGGATATCATTCGTGCAGGGAAGGCAATAGCCGCAGCGTCGGCAGAACAGCTTCCCTAAGGGCGCCACTTCTTCTTCCAGGAGTTTAAGCTCTTGAGGCGAAAGAGGGATGTTCCTCTCTATGATAGCCAGATTCTCTTCCAATTCATCGACACTGGACATACCGGTAAGGATCACATCCACAGGCTTGTCCAGGAGAAACCGAAGGGAGCCTTCGATCTGCCTCAATGCACCACCGGAAAGAGGTTTCATCACCAACGTACCAACATTCATTTTCCTGGCGAGCTGCATCAATTCTTTTTCTGCATCCCGCTCCACCACATTGTAAGGAAACATCACGGTATCGAATTCGCCGGTCTTGACCAGTTCAATCAGGCAGTCCAGGTAGTGGCTGGTAACCCCGATAAACCGGGTCAGTCCCCTCTCCTTTGCCTTGGTGAAGGCATCAAGCCCCCCGCCCTTCTTGAGGAACAGGGGTATGTCATCCTTACTCATATAATGCGCCTGAAAAATCTCCATACTATCCACTTTAAGCTCTCTCAGGCTCTCTTCAAGATCAGCGAGAATCTCTTCGTATCCCCGGCTCATGGTCTTGGTAGCTATGAAACACTTGCTCTTTCTCTGTTCCAGGGCTCTCCCGATATTGGTCTCGCTGTCCAGGTAGACGCGGGAGGTGTCGATGAAGTTAATCCCGGCATCCAGGGCAGCATGAATCACTTTTTCAATCTCCTCTTCGGTGTTGCCGCCCATCACCGTAGAGAGGGGAATTCCCCCCAGTGCCATCTTTGTCACCTGCAGACCTGTCCTTCCCAGTGTTACCTTTTCCATCCTTACTCCTTTTGTTTATCGGGATTCAGGAGTCAGTCCGCCAGAGGCGGATTCTGGTTTCTGGCTTCTGTATTCTGAATTTTTTTCTCACTATCTTTGTATCCAACGGAGGCCAAAATATGGTATATATCTTTCTGAAATCACGGAACATCTTATTGGTTTCCTTCCCTGATTTCAATCAATTATTTCTTCTCAGAGGAGATAATTATTATGGAACAAGCGATACAGGGTTTATTGGGTAAAGAAATCGGGGATTATACTTACACCTACCGGTATTATGAAACAGAGGTAACCCAGAAGATCAAGGAGTATTACCAGGAAGAAAAGGATATCAGGGTTGTCATCTTAGAAAAGGAGACGAGGAAGGGAGATTCTTTTGTCAGGCTTCCCCGGAGCCTGTGGATAACCAGGGAAGGCTACCCTCCCCTTTCCACCGATGGCGTGATCCAGCAGGTCTTCGGGAAAAAACTGACTCTCTACTATGCGGGGCTCCCTACCGTCCAGAGCGAGGAGCATATCAGGGTGTTTGAAGACACCTTGAGAAAAGAGCTGAAAGGGTTAGGTCTCGATTATGACCAACTCTCCCAGGCGATCAAGGGAGGTGGAATCTTCAGAGGCTGTACGTTAGTTGGCTTTATCTACATGAAGAAGGGTGAACACGACCCTGAGATTCTGAAGCACCTTCAGGAAAAAGTGGTCAAGGCCTACGGTGAGGTTTTGAAATGCACGCCACAGAAATGTCCGGTCCACCTCTGGACCGATATGATCATGGGACCCCAGGCAGAATTTGAATACCACCTCTTTAAGAAGGAAGGGTTTGAGGTACCGCTCAGTGCCCAGAGGGCGTTCTTCACCATCCTCATGGGACCACGGGAATCCTATCTCAAGAGTAACGAAGAACTGCAGAGGGTTGAAGACCTGATTAAGCGCATAACGTAAAGAAGGGGTCAAGGGGCGAAGGGTCAAAAAATGCAGGGTCGAAGGGGCGAAGGGACGAATAATGAAGGGTCGAAGGGGCGAGGGATCGCAGCGAAAAAATGACCCTCCGACCCCATGGCCCTGCGACCCGTATTTACGACCCTGTGACCCTACGACCCTGTATTTAACTATGGAACGTGCCCTTTTTGTCTCCAAGAGTAAAAATTTAAAATACCACATCCCGGAATTCAACCGTCTTTACTTCGGCAACGAGTTCTGTGAGAGGCTGCTCCCTTCCAATCAGGAGATAGACACTGCTCTGGCATTTGTAATAAAAAAAGGGCTGTGGTTCTCACTGGTAACCCCTTACTGCACAGAAATGGGTCTGAAGAGGGTAAAAGCCCTGCTCAAAAAGATTTCACAGGAGAAACCGGGCAGTGAGGTGGTTTTCAATGACTGGGGCGTTTTCAGGACTCTCAAGAATTCTTCTTATGATCTCACACCTGTGCTCGGCCGTCTGCTCACCAAGATCAAGCGGGGACCGCGACTGATGAACATGCTGGATGTGCTCCCGGAAGAAGGATTGGAATACCTGAAGAGCTCCAACCTTACCGTCCCCCTCTATGCGGAGTTCTTGAAGAAGAACGGGATTGAGCGGGTCGAGCTGGACAACCCCTTTCAGGGCTTTGATTTTGAGCGAGCTGATAAGCGAATACATCTCTCCCTCTACATTCCCTTTGCCTTCGTCACCACCACCCGTTTCTGTTTGACTGCCTCCTGTGATATACCAGAGAAGAAAGGGCTGGTAGGAATTTTCCCCTGCAAGAAGGAGTGCCAGAAGTACACCTTCTATCTGGAAAACCCGGTTATGCCGGTGATGCTCATCCGGAAAGGAAACACGGTGTTCTTCAAGAACGACAAGATACCGCCAGGCTTAAAGGAGAAGGGTGTTGACCGGGTGGTGGTACAGCCAGAGGTTCCCCTGTAAAAAGGCACCAGGAATGAAAAATTTGTTGTGTTATTCCCCTTGAAAATTACGGAAGGGATGTGGTATTTTCTATAAACTATTTATAATATACCGAATGCGGATTTTAGATTGCAGAATATCAAAGAAGTGAGACGGAAAAGCAAAATCATCTAACGTCTAACTTCTCACATCTTACTAAAAAATTAAGGGAGGTCCCATGCTGAAAGAAGAACTCACCAAGATAGTCGGCCAAGGAAACATTATTGACAACGGAGCGAGCTTAGAGGCCTACGCAAGCGATTTAAGTTTACAGGCAGCAAAGAAGCCCATGCTGGTAGTAAAGCCCAAAGACCGGGATGAAGTCCAGAAAGTCGTGAAGCTTGCGAACGAGCAGAAGATTCCTCTCATACCGGCAAGCTCAAAGGTCCACTTTCATGGCGAGACCATCCCTGAACAGGGGGGTATCATAGTTGACCTGACCAGGATGGATAAGGTCCTTCAGGTAGATGCCCGCAATAGAAAGGTAAAGATTGAGCCCGGAGTAACCTGGGGAAAGCTCCAGGAGGCTTTAAACGAGCATGAACAGATGGCCTTACGGCCTCTCTTTCCCCATCCTTTCAAGTCAGCATTAACCAGTTCTCT
>JAPLJA010000197.1 GCA_026388815.1 Pseudomonadota bacterium | reverse complement strand
CACCGGCGGGACGGTAGAATCGGAATACGGCCTTACCATTGACGGTACTGCTGAAGTGTACAAGGCGCCGCACCCGAAATTTCTTACAGGGATGATGAAGATGAGGTCTTTCCTTGAGGACTGGTCCCGTTCAGTTTTGCCGCTGGAGAATATCATCAAGCGGGTCGTTACCGCCCGGGTAATCATCGTCAAACCGGAGAGGATGACCTATATGAATATCCCCGATGGGGTCCCGATTTCGCGCTGGGGAAAGAGCGCCTAAAAATAACAGGAGGTATGTCATGAAAAAAAGAGTTCACTCCGTAATCGCTGGCGTTTTTATCGTTGCCTGCCTCGTTGCTGCCAGAGAGAGAGCTTTTGCAGTGGAACCGTGTTACCTGACAGTGAACATTGGTTCCGAGTCACGACAGATTTTGGATACTGACTGTGACGGTGTTCCTGATGAAGCCTGCATTGACTGTACGCCCAGCTATGGGGCAGATAACTGTCCCACAGTTCCGAATGGCCCTGAGAAAGGAACGTGCATTACAGGGAAGAATATCGGAGAAGGATGCAGCAGTGACCGTGAGTGCGGCTTTGGCGGAATCTGCAGCACGAATCAGGAGGATTCGGACGGGGACGGATACGGCGATGCCTGCGACTATTGTATAGGCAATGGATACCGGGACTACGACGGCGACGGCATCTGTGACGGCGATGATAACTGTCCCTATACACCGAACCCTGACCAGAAGGACAGCGACAGGGACGGAAAAGGGGATGTATGCACAAATGGTTTAGACAAGATTGCACCGCTTGCCACGTTCAAGGGGAGCTGGTACGAGATCGGCAGGCAGGTGGGCCAGACCTATCCTGATTATCTTATTGAGTTTGGTTCGATCATGGGAGATGTCCTTGAGGGTTATGCCCCCCCTGACTGGCCGCCCCAGAGATACTATGATGAGATTTATGACCTTGTCCCTCAGAGCATCAAGGACCACCTGCAGGGCATGGCAGCGGGTCTCAGCGAGGTTTTCCCCGTAAGCTATGATTACGCCTGGGATATAGTCTTAAAGCAGAACATGGCAACAGAGCTTTTGAACATGACGAATATGTCTTCCATCCCCCAGTCACCTGAGGCGACTTCCTGGATCCGGGGCTGCACCGCCTTTGCCGTCTCATCTGAGGCAGGCGCCTTTATCTGTCATAATACCGATGCGCAGACCATGGGATATAACATGAGTACGGTCATGTACTGGCAGCCGGATAACGGTGACAATGCCTATCTGACGATTGACCCTCCGGGCTGGGCAGACGTGGCCTTTGGCCTCAATGACAAGGGAATTGCCGTCACCATGAACGCCGGCAGCCCGAATGTGGATGCCCTCATCGGCCTGCCGAATAATTTCATGATCCGGAACGTCATGGAACATGCCTCAACCCTTGAAGAAGCTGTGAATTATTTTCAGAGTTTCATCGATAACGGGAATAACTTCGGCACCGGCGGGGCCATTGTTCACCTCTTTGATTTTAACCAGTCCACCATGGCCAAGATCCAGGTACGCTCCGCGGCGATTGATGTATCCTACGGACAGGTATCGCAGTACGGAGTCAGCTACATCGCCTCCACCAATCATTATGTGGGCGACTTCAACCCTGAACCGGATTACTACTCCGAATCTTCATTTGTGCGGTACGACCGGCTTCTGGAACTGTTGGAGAATACTCAGACCTTTGATCTGGATGCCTGCTGGGCAGTGCTCAGCGACACCAACGGCGGCCAGGCCAATAAAGACACCATCTCCTGCAAGGGTGGCTTTGGGGGGGCGAGCACGGTATTCGGCACGGTACATGCCTCTGGCGGATTGTATTATGTCCTGGGCCGGCCCGACGCTTACCTAACAGAATACAGCGAGCCCCAGTTCGTCGGCTTCCGTGGACTGCCAGACGTAAAATATTTTCGTGCCATGCCTCAATCAAACAAAGTCGTCCTCAGCTGGAAAACAAAGGCCGGTGCACGGAATGCCGGGTTTAACCTGTACCGTACAGAATCACAGGGTGGAGATTTTGTGAAGATCAATGATTCCCTCATACAGCCGGTCAAATCCTCTCCTGCAGCGGCTCTCTATGAATTTGCAGACACCGCTGTGCAGAACAGGGAGACCTATTACTATAAGCTGGAAGAAATCGATCTTCAGAATGTATCCATCGTCCACGGTACCGTGAGCGCAACTCCCCTCCAGGTGTATGACAAGCTTCAATAGCAGCTCGCTTCAGGACTGATCAAAACGAAAGGGGCCTCCTCTCAGGAAGCCCCTTTTTTTACCTCATCTCACCCCGTGTTGTTTTTTAATGATTTTTCAGCCCGAGTTCTTCTAACTTTTCTGCCATTATCTTCCCGTCAGGCTCCCATCCCCTCAGGCGGTAATAATCCTCAATCATTTCTCTCATCGGTGGAAGGTGGTCGGCTGCAGGTTCCGGTTTTCTGGGAAGGGTGGTAAAGCGTGCAGGCAGGCTGTCGCAGGCAGGGTCAAAACCGCGGCTGAGGTTGATCAGGTGCTTGAGATTGAACATCCTCTCGCCCGAGAGCATCAGGGATCCGAAATCTTTTTCCATGCCGGTTGCAAGGTTGAACCAGTGGGTGACCTCTTTTGCAGTTAGTCCAGGAAATCCGTCGGGAGAATAGTATTGGACGTATCCGGCATGGGAAAAGGCGCAGAGGACGAGGGAATTGAGAATGCTTCCGTAATTCTGCCCTCTTGCCACCATGTCAGCGGTGCCTTCCAGAGCAAACCTGATAGTTGCCATATCCAGGAGATCAAATCCTTCAACCCTCGGGTCTGCTGCCCCGGTGTGGATTGCCCCCCGGTTATCAGTGGCATAGGCGAGCGCCAGAAAGTTATGGGCCCGGGGGTCGTGGGCAGGCACTTCAAGCCCTTTTACCTCAAGGGCGAATTTTTCAGCTCCCCTGCCTATCAGGCGTGCCGCCCTCCGTGTCCCTTCAGATAGAACAGCACCGAATCCCTCTTTTTTGCAGACTTTTTCCAGCATCACCAGTATGCCATCCCCGTTGCCGAAGGTAAGTCGGATTCCGTCAGTATCCTTCTCCGTTATGAGCCCCTCCTCGAAGCATTCCATCGCAAAGGAGATCACCCCTCCTGCCGATATGGTATCGATGCCTTGCCGGTTGCAGATCTCGTATGCCTTCCTCACATAGCTCATGTCAGTTATTCCGCACTGCGATCCCAGTGGTGCAATCACTTCCCAAACTGTCTGCCTTTCGCCTGACCTGACATTTGATTCCACACAGCCTGTCCGGCACCCAGCGCAGAGGTAAGGTTTTGCTTCCCTGATGTGACTCTCGATCTCTCTGAGGACCGATTCCCTGAATCCTTCAAGCTCGCCCTCCCGCCAGTTATTGACGCCGTGCCTCCCGTC
>JAPLJA010000052.1 GCA_026388815.1 Pseudomonadota bacterium | reverse complement strand
CTGTATGATCCCCATGCGACAGGGGGAGCATACATGGATCAGGCGAGCCTGGCTGCAGCATTTCTTACCCTCAACATACCTGTCGAGAAATGTGCCGTCACACCAAAGACTGAAATCAAGGCCGATGCCTATAACCTCGTCCTCGTTCCCTACGATGTAGCTGATTCGCTGAGCGATGGTCAGATTGAATCACTCAAGCAGTACGTGCAGCGAGGGGGGAATCTGATCACAGACTTTCGGAACACCCTCGCGGCTGAACTTGGCATACACTTTCTCGGTTCAACTGTTCAGATTGACCGGGTACGGGACAGCCTCTTTCCTGACGAGCTATTACGATGGCAGCGCGGCGAGGTGATAAACAAGTTCGAGACGATGCGGTATGACGAGATTATGGCTATCGATGATAAGACGGAAACACCGGTCGTCATCGGGAGGAGATACGGCGATGGGAAATTCATCTTTTTCGGAACCAGGTTTGACCCGATGAGCACAGGAGGTTTCAGCCGTTATCCTTATCTGATCCAGCACGTGCAGCATTTTTTCTCCCTCCACCCCCTTGTCCGCCGGGACCAGCTTGAAGTGTATTTTGATCCCGGATTTCGGCACACGTTGAGTATAGAGCAGCTCGTCACCCGGTGGGTAGCAAACGGTATCCGTATCATTCACGTGGCAGGCTGGCATGAATACCCCAAGTATACGTACGATTATCAGCGGCTCATCCGTCTCGCTCATGCCAATGGAATTCTCGTGTATGCCTGGCTCGAGCCACCGCAGGTAAGCCAGAAATTCTGGATGGAGCACCCGGGATGGCGCGAAAAGAATTACCGGGGAGAAGATGCCCGCCCATCCTGGCGATACCCAGTAGCCCTCACTGATCCTGCATGCTTGAAGGCTGCTCTCGCATACTATCAGACCTTCCTGACGTCCTACGACTGGGATGGGGTGAATATTGCCGAACTCTATTTCGAGGCAGGCCGCAGCCTGAAAGATACCAGACTCATAACGCCGCTGCACCCCTCGGCGAGAGTGCAGTTCAAAAACACGTATGGATTTGACCCGGTTGACCTCTTTGACCGGAATTCTCCCCGCTACTGGGAGGATGATCACAGTGCGCTCTCCTCATTCATAAACTACCGGGTAAAGGCCATCACCGGTCTTCATCAGGTCATGTTGTCCCTGGCGGATTCGATCCGGAGATCAAAGACCGGGTTTCTTGTTACGGTAACGGTGATGGACAGCATCAGCGCCCCTGACCTCCGCACCCTGCATGGTATTGATGTGCATGAGATTCTCCCGCTGAGAGCAACGTATCCCTTCCTTTTCCAGGTTGAAGACCCTGAGTCCATGTGGTCCCTTGATCCCGGGAGGTATGAAGCTATTGCTCACCGCTATGCCAGTCTCGTGAGTGCTCAGGATTTTGCGCTGGACCTCAACATCCTTTCTTTTCGGCCGGATTCTGCCCTTATCCCGTTTCCGACACGAATCCAGACAGGCACTGAAAGCTACCGCCTCGTACAGTCGGCTGCCCTCGGAGCGCGGCGGGTGACCATCTACTCGGAATCGAGTATGAACCAGCAGGATCTGGTCCTCATGCCCTATGCATTTTCTGCACGGACGAGCGTCAGGAAAATTGATGATGGGTGGGCTATCACGACCCCGACGCCGGTGGTTCTTCAACTCGATCCGAAGACGCAGGAAATCTGGCGGGATGATGAACGGTTGCTTACGATCGGCGAGGGCAGATTTCTCTTGCCTGTCGGATCATACCAGGTGCGGGTTTTCCACAGAGGCCTGAGGCCGTTTCAAACGGATATCCTTGAGACACGGCTTCTTTCAATTACCGGTGATCTTCTTTCTGAAAAGGATTCTCCCCGGAGCGTCGAGTTCCGCTACCGTTCAGAGAGCAGGTGCATCGTGACGCTCCTCAAAGAGCCGTTTGCACTCTTCATTGACGGGCAGGAGACGGGCTTTACAGCGCTCAAGGGGAATGGCAGGTACGGCCTGATACTGCCGCCGGGTGAACATACAGCCCTTGTTGTCGCGCAGAGCAATGTGTCCTACGGGGTAGACCTTACCAGTTTCTGGTCTTCATCACTCATCGTTGTCTTCGGGATTATATCGGGAGGCGTGCTCCTGTTATTTTATGGTTTTGTCCGCATCAGGTACCGTTCCCGTTAGGAAAGGCGTATGGCTGAGACTGCCCTCCAGCTCGATCTGAGTATCTTCTTCCTCCTTGCCGTCATCATCATCTGGTTCATGATTGCCTACCAGCTTGTGCTTACGCTCGCTGGATACTTCCATTTCCTTCGCTCCATGAAGGAGAAAAAGCAGATAGACGGGATGACCTTTGATTTCCCGAGAGTTTCAGTCCTTATCCCCGCCCATAATGAAGGAAAGGTTATCCGCAGAACTTTGCAGGCGATGCTTGCCTTTGACTATCCGCACGAAAACTATGAAGTCTTGGTGATCGACGATGGCTCGACAGACGGGACAGGAGCAATCGTCGAGGAATTCGTGTCCTGTGACCGGCGGGTGCGTCTGATCACCATCCCGAAAGGGGAGGGGGGAAAAGGGAAATCACATGTTCTGAACATCGGGCTCAAGCAGACCCGTGCGGAATTCATTGCCGTCTATGATGCAGACAATACTCCTGAACCATCATCACTCCGCTATCTCATGGCTCAGATGCTCCTCCACCGGAAACTCGGTGCCGTCATTGGAAAATTTCGCACGTCTAACCGGAACCGGAATATTCTCACCCGTTTCATCAATATCGAGACGCTGAGCTTCCAGTCAATTCTCCAGGCGGGGCGATGGAAACTGTTCAGGGTGTCGACCCTCCCGGGAACGAACTTCGTCATCCGGCGTTCCCTCCTCGAGAAGCTGGGCGGATGGGATGAAGAGGCGATCACTGAAGATTATGAGCTGAGCATCCGTGTCTACATGGAAGGGTATAAAATAAAGATGATTCCCTATGCCATCACCCATGAGCAGGAACCGGAAACCTGGGAGGTGTGGCGGCAGCAGCGGACTCGCTGGGTTCGCGGGAACAATTATGTAGCCCTGAAGTTCCTAAAAGAGATACCTATGTTCAAGAACAAGCTTCTGGCAGTTGAGGTGCTTTACCTCCTTTCGCTCTATTACGTGTTCTTTTTCGCCATCGTTGCTTCTGACATTCTCTTCATCCTGAGCGTTGTGAGCCTCATCGCTATTCCCCTGCCAGGGCCGTACACCGCCGTCTGGATCCTTGCTTTTGTCCTCTTCATCCTGGAGATTCTGCTCGCGCTTTCCTATGACCGCGAAGACAACCTGAAGCAGATCGTGCTCGTTGTCATGATGTACTTTACCTACTGTCAGCTGTGGATCTATATTGTAGCGAAGGCGCTGTATCTTGATCTCATCCGCAGGGAAAAACGGACCTGGGTGAAGACAATCCGGTTTGAATCCGAACCAGGGCCGGAGTGAGAGTGCAAAATACAAACCTATTTTCTCCATGGCCATTATGGTGAAATCACAGGGTAATCATCACGCAGGGGTTGTGGTGAATGACAGGGATAAGAGGCTGCTCAGACAGCACTACCCCTGGGTATTTGGCAGGTCTGTAAAGGCAGTACCGAAAGATATTGCCGATGGTGATTTAGTTCCCGTTTACAGCGAGGATAGAGAATTCATTGCCTGGGGGTTTTTCAACGGCAGGAGCCAGCTGCGGATCAAGCTCTTCGAGTGGAGGGAAGAGAGTTTTAACCTGAAGGAAAAGATCAGAGAGAGGATCAGGAGAGCTTACCTGTTCCGCCATCAGGTGCTGAAGATTACCGGCCAGACTGATGCCTACCGGCTGATCAACAGCGAGGGGGATTCCCTGCCCGGATTGATTGTGGATGTATACGGCGGGAGTGCTGTGGTACAGGTGAATCTCCTTGCCTTCTACCAGAACCTCAATCTCATCATCGAGACGTTGGGAGATATTGTGCAGGTGGACAGAATACTGGTTAAGACTGATGAACACTATGCTGAGAAGGAGGGCTTTGAACTCAGGGAGCGCTGGGCAGTGGGAGGGGGGGACGGAAGGGCGATCATCCGGGACGGAGACCTGCTTTTTGCCGTTGACCTCCTGGGAGCACAAAAAACCGGTTTTTACCTGGATCAGCGTGATAACCGGAGGGTGGTTAAGGGACTGGCAGCCGGAAAAAGGGTTCTCGACTGTTTCTGTTTCTCAGGCGCCTTTGCCCTCTGGGCATTGAAGGGAGGAGCAAAGGAGGTAGTATGCGTGGACAGCTCGGAAAAGGCGCTGGAGCTGGCCCGGGAAAATTTACGCCTGAACCATTATGCTGCACGGATAGTAAAAGCCAAGGCGTTCGATTTCTTGAAAGAACAGGCTGCAGGCGGAGAGAGATTCGATCTGATCATCCTGGATCCCCCTAAGTTTGCACCCAAGAAAAAGGACTATGCAAAGGCCATGAAAGGCTATTTTGAACTGAACCGCATGGCAATGCAGATCCTGAATCAGAATGGGATCCTGGTGAGCTGTTCCTGTTCCCAGCAGGTGGATCAGGAGAGCTTCGTTGCCGTGCTTAATCAGGCAGCTATATCACTCGGGAGAGAGATGAAAGTTATCGATGTGAAAACCCAGGCTCCTGACCATACCTTCGTGCCCTCCTGCCCTGAAACCAGGTATCTGAAATGCATCATCAGCGAAATAGAATAAGGTTGAGTTTATATACACTCACTTTTTTCATTGGGCATTTCCCAATGGTAAATCATCTTCATTGCTTCTTCGGGAGTTCGGGCGGTCCTGAGACTCTGAAGAAGATGCCTACTGAGAGCTGCCCGGCTGGCAAGACCTAAGACCTGAACTTGAGTGTCGGGTTTTTGAATAGGAGAAAGGATGAGAAATACAATTTCTATGGGTTTCTCCGCGGATACATCTAAGACGCCTTGTTTTGTTAAACCAAGGGCAACCACCGAGGTGGATAGACCTGTTATCCGTATATGGGGAAAGGCTACGCCTTCGTTGAAGAAAGTTGATCCCTGCTGCTCTCGTCTTATTACACCACTGAATAACTCCTCAATGTTGCTAACCCCCGTGTCTTTCCAGACTGCCTCTACGAGTGTCCGAAGGACCACTTCTTGTTTGACAGGCTGTTCCCAGATGACAATACGCCGGGGTGATAGCAGTCGGCTCAGTGTTAGGTGATCCAAGGGCTGAGCTGCAGTTTCACGCGTTGGTGTGATGGGTGGTGTTACTTCTGAGCCCTCTGCTACAGGTTTGATGGTGAAGGATTCTTCTTCTAGGGTATCGAGAACGATGACGGTGACTCCCCTGGCACTTTTGATAAGATTTTTTACAATGTCTTTATTCTTCCCAAACCTTTTCCAGAATGGTTTCGGGTTTGATCTCCCGATGACGATATGTCCAACACGATATTCCTTTGCAAACCTGAGAATGGTGTCTGCAACGTCTTCTCCCTTGTAGGTGAACACCATTGCACCCAGTTGCTTGGCCAGGGTCAATGTGTCAGAGATGAAACGCTGGATCTGGGTATCAATGACAGTAGCTTCCTCGGAAGGAGTTTGGACATAAACAGCATACCAGTTCCGATTGAGTTTCCCTGCCAGCCGTGAAGCATAGCGCAATAGCTTCTCACTGTTCGGGCCACGAGAGCTCAGGCAGACCATCACCTGGTCTGGGGTGGTACCACTTTCTTCCTCAGGAGTCTCGCGCCTTCTCAAGTCAATCTGCGAAGCAAGTTCACGAAGGGCGAGTTCCCGAAGCTTCCCTAGATTCGAAGTCTTAAAGAAATTGGTTAGCGCTGCTTCAATCCGTCCCTTTGGATAGATTTTGCCATCTTCCAAACGTTTTCTGAGATCTTCTGTGGTCAGGTCCACATCCACGATCTGGTCCGCTTCAGCGAGAACGGAATCGGGCAGGCGCTCCCTTACCTTTACTCCCACGGCCTTCTCAACCGTGTTGTAAAGGCTCTCCAGATGCTGAACGTTCATCGTGGTGATGACATGTATCCCATCTGCAAGAATGTCCTGGACGTCCTGGTACCGCTTGGGGTTCAGGCTCCCCGGAACATTGGTATGAGCGAGTTCGTCAATGAGAACGACCTGGGGCTTGCGGGCCAGGATTGCATTCACGTCCATCTCTTCCACGGTAACGCCGCGATACTCCTGCCGGTACCTTGGAATAACTTCCAGCCCCTCAGCGAGTTTGGCGATTTCGGTGCGGCCATGTGTTTCGAGTAGTCCGATGGCCACATCTATCCCTTCATTCTTCAGCCGATGGCCCTCTTGGAGCATCTGATAGGTTTTTCCTACCCCTGCGCAGTAACCGAGGTAGAGCTTCAACCGCCCGCGCTGGGAGCGGCGGATCATTCTGAGAAAAGCATTAGCTCTGTCTTCAACCATGACCTGTCATCCCGACAATCCCATTCGTCCTCATTGTTTCTTACGATGATATGCTTTCAACGTCATTTCAAAATACCATCCAGGGCCAAATTTAGCATGAGAACATTGACTCGAGGCTCCCCGAGGATTCCAAGATCTCGACCCTCCATGTAGACGTCGACCTGTTTGCGAACAGTCTCTTCGCTCAACCCCCGGGCACTGGCCACACGGGGTACCTGTAACAGGGCATTTTTTAAGCTGATATGAGGATCAAGACCGCTGGCTGATGCAGTGACGGCATCAGCAGGTATCAAGGCATCAGGAGCGAGATTGTTTTCGGTTCGGAAATGCACAACACGCTGTTTAACCATATCCATCAACTTTTTTGAAGTGGGCCCGAGATTGCTGCCCCCGGAACTGACGGCATCATAACCTTGTCCTGCAGCCGAAGGACGGGGATGGAAATACTTTGGATCAATAAATCCCTGTGAGATGAGGCTTGACCCAGCGATTTTCCCTCTTTGCGTAATCAGCGAACCATTGGCCTTAGCCGGGAACAGCCCTTGCGCCAGAACCCAAACAACCAATGGATAGATGCCACACAAGATTACCGCCAGGGATAATGTGGCCATTAATGAGATGCGGAGTTCTTTGATTAAATTATTCACGTCTGACGGTCCTCTCTAATCTATACAAGATGAAGTGCATTCACAATCAAGTCTACCAGCTTGATACCAGGAAACGGAAGAATTACACCACCAAGACCATACATTAAAAGATTACGTCTGAGGAGTACGGCTGCACCTAAGGGACGGAAACGTACCCCACGCAACGCCAGAGGGATAAGAACAATAATGATGACAGCGTTAAAAATAACGGCGCTCAAAATTGCGCTCAGGGGGGACTGGAGACCCATGATATTGAGAGGGGCGATGACCGGAAACACATTCATCAGCATGGCCGGAATAATGGCGAAATATTTAGCCACGTCATTAGCAATGCTGAAGGTTGTTAGAGCCCCTCGCGTAATAAGCATCTGTTTGCCGATCTCAACGACCTCGATCAGTTTGGTCGGATTCGAATCGAGGTCCACCATGTTCCCGGCTTCCTTGGCTGCCTGCGTCCCCGTGTTCATGGCAACTCCCACATCAGCCTGGGCCAGTGCAGGTGCATCGTTGGTCCCGTCACCAGTCATGGCTACGAGGTGTCCTGCTGCCTGTTCCTTTCGAATCAGAGCCAGTTTATCTTCGGGCTTGGCTTCGGCGATGAAATCATCTACACCTGCTTCTCTCGCTATGGCAGCAGCCGTTAGCGGATTGTCTCCAGTGATCATCACCGTTTTGATGCCCATTGCTCTGAACCGCTCAAAACGGTCTTTGAGTCCGCCTTTCACAATGTCTTTCAGATGGATGGTACCCAGGACATTCGTCCCGTCGGCGACGAGTAGCGGGGTTCCCCCAGACAGGGCAATAGAGTCAACCGCATCTTGAACTTCCACGGGGAAATTCGTCCCGGTAAAAGCTCGTATCGCGTCGGGTGCGCCCTTTCTGATCTTTCTGCCATCGAGATCCACACCGCTCATTCTCGTTTGCGCCGAGAAAGCAATGAATTTTGCATTCGGTGTTTCGGAGATTGAGCGACCTCTCAGACCATATTTCTTGGCCAGGATGACAATGCTCCTGCCTTCGGGCGTTTCGTCAGCCAAAGAAGCAAGTTGCGCAGTATTAGCCAGTTCTTCGACCTGGACTCCCGGTATCGGAAGAAACTCAATGGCCTGACGATCCCCGAGGGTAATCGTCCCTGTCTTATCGAGTAGCAGTACGTCCACATCCCCTGCTGCTTCAACTGCGCGTCCGCTCATAGCCAATACGTTTTTCTGGACCATACGGTCGATTCCTGCGATCCCGATGGCGCTGAGCAGGCCGCCGATGGTGGTGGGAATCAGACAGACCAACAAAGCAACAAGTACGGTGATCGAGAAAGACATGCCCGAATACATACCAAAAGGTTTCAGGGTGATGATGACGACCAGGAAAATGATTGTCAACGCTGAGAGGAGGATAGTCAGGGCGATTTCATTCGGGGTCTTCTGGCGCCGTGCACCTTCGACCAGACTGATCATACGGTCTAAGAAGCTTTCGCCGGGATTGGCTGTGATGCGAACCTTGATCTGGTCGGATAGAACACGCGTACCACCGGTGACAGCACTTCTGTCACCACCTGCCTCACGGATAACAGGGGCAGATTCACCGGTGATGGCCGATTCATCAACTGTTGCAACACCCTCAATAATTTCGCCATCGGCCGGTATGATTTTTCCGGCAGACACAAGAACGAGGTCGTTTTTCCGCAATTGTCCAGCCTGGATTCTTTCAACTGAGCCATCGGCCCCCAGACGATCGGCCATGGTCTGGGTGCGTGTCTTCCGAAGGGCCTTAGCCTGGGCCTTACCCCGTCCTTCAGCCATGGCCTCTGCAAAATTAGCAAAGAGCACCGTAAACCAGAGCCAGAGAGATACCTGCAGGACGAAGCCGAATGGCTCTTTTCCGGACCTGAAGAAAAGCCCGATCGTGGTGAGGGCAGCCCCCACTTCGGTCACGAATATGACAGGGTTTTTCATCAACGACAGGGGACTGAGTTTCTTGAAAGAATCGACCACTGCCTGCGCAATAATTTCACGGTCAAAGAGGGAATGAGTTCTTACAGCCACAGTTTTTACTCCTTTAATAGAGTGTATTTGAGCCGACCATCAGGAAATGTTCGACAATGGGACCTAACGCCAGAGCGGGCAGAAAGGTGAGCGCTCCGACGATTAAAACCGTACCCACCAGCACAAGGGTAAATGTCAAGCCCCATACGGGAAAGCTCCCGCCGGTTGCTGGAATCAGTTTTTTTCTCCCTAAGCTTCCGGCCAGAGCTAAAACAGGCACAATCATGATGAAACGTCCAAAAAGCATGGCCAGACCCAGAGTTGTGTTGTACCAAGGAGTATTCCCACTCAGACCAGCAAAAGCGCTGCCGTTATTGCCTGTACCGGATGAGTATGCATAGAGTATTTCGCTCAGACCGTGCGGTCCTGCATTGTTCAACCCGGCTAATCCCCATTTGCTCACCGCCGCCCAGGCAGAAAAGCCCAGAATGCTGAAGATTAATATCATTACAGCGAGCACACTTACTTTTACATCATAAGACTCAATCTTCTTGCCCAGGTACTCGGGTGTTCGGCCAACCATCAAGCCTGTCAGGAAAACAGCCAACACGACAAATACAAGCATTCCATATAACCCCGCACCGACTCCACCGAAAACCACCTCGCCCAACTGGATGTTGAAAAGCGGAATTAACCCGCCTAATGGGGTAAAGGAGTCGTGCATTGAATTGACTGCACCGCAGGAGGCATCTGTGGTGACTGTGGCAAACAGGGCAGAATTGAAGATCCCGAAACGGACCTCCTTTCCTTCCATATTCCCGTCAGCAGGGTCCACGCCGAGCGCACGTAACCGTGAGTTACCGGCACCTTCCGCCCACCAGCAGATCAAAATAGCAGCAAGAAAAAGGATCGCCATGGCACCCCAGACCGCCCAACCGTGCCGCTGGTTCTTGACCATTCGCCCGAGGTAATAGGTGAGACCACTCGGGATAAGGAAGATGGAGAGCATCTGAATGAAGTTTGACAGGGGTGTCGGATTCTCGTAAGGGTGGGATGCATTGGCATTGAAAAAACCGCCACCGTTCGTTCCCAGCATCTTGATTGCTACCTGTGAGGCCGTCGGACCTTGTGCTATGGTTTGCGTATCAACTTTCTGATTTTCCAATACAAGGTTTCCTCTGCCGTCCCTGATCTCCTGACCACTGGCATCCTTTTTCGGAAACTGCATAGTGGCAGGCTCGATCAGCTTCGCTTTCTCATAAGGTTTGAAGTTCTGAATCATACCCTGCGATACCAGAAAAAGAGCGAACATAATACAGATCGGTAGCAGTAGATAGAGATTCACACGCACTAAATCGACCCAAAAATTCCCAATTGTTTTGGCGGAATGCCTGGCGATACCGCGAACCAACGCTGCTGCTACGGCAATGCCCACAGCTGCGGAAGCGAAGTTATGAAAGGCGAGGCCAACCATCTGTGAGAAGTAAGAAAGAGTGGATTCCCCCACGTAATTCTGCCAATTGGTATTGGTTGTGAAGCTGACTGCAGTATTGAAAGCCAGGTCTTCCCTGACAGGGCCAAAGCCCTGTGGGTTGAGTGGTAAGAAGTACTGGAGCCGGAGAATAGCATAAGTGAACAAAAGTCCGACCAGACTGAATGCAAGCATGGACACGGTGTACTGCTTCCAATCCTGCTCCCTTTTCGGGTCCAAACCGAGCAGTCGATACAATAAGCGCTCGACTGGCCGTAGGATCGGGTCGAGAAAAGTCTTCCCATCGGCATCCAGAACACTAACCAAGTAAAGACCGACTGGTTTCGTAAGGAGCAGAAGTACAAGGATGTAAAGAGTTAGTTGAATCCAGCCAAAAAGATCCATTGGTGTACTTCTCCGTTAAAACTTCTCAGGTCGAATGATGGTGATGAACAAATAAACAATCAAGATAAGTCCTATGATGATTCCGAAGATATCAGTCATTTTCAAAGCCTTTCACATGCATGGACATACAAAATGCACAACCCGAAATAAATGATGGTAATGAAGATGTAGATAAGATTAATCACAAATGACTCTCCTCTTTTGAAATTTGGTCAGCCCTTTTGAGGGTGAAAGTAAAGGTGCTGCCCTTTCCTTCCTGACTGTCGACGCTGACTGTTCCACCGTGGGCCTCCACGATCTCCTTAACGATGGCAAGCCCGAGGCCTGCTCCTGTCTCTGTTCTCTGGTCAGGGACGCTGAAGAATTGTTCGAAGATTCGCGGAAGATACTTGCTTGGAATGCCTTTTCCTGTATCAGAAACGGAAAAGTGAACCCACTTTTCCTCAGCCTTAGCAGAGAGGGTAACTTTGCCTCCGGGCGGCGTGTACCTGAGTGCATTTGAGAGCAGGTTGCCAAAAACATGTCCGATTCTTGTCATATCAACCCAAACATCGGGTAAATCACCTGGCATCTCCACGCTCAGAGTCACTCCCTGGTCCTGGGCAGCCCCCCGAAGGGATTCTAGGGCTTCCAAAACTATCGATTGGGGGGAGACTGCACGATATTCCATCTGCACCCTCCCGGATTCGATGCGGCTGATATCCAGCAGGCTACTGAGGATGCTGTGGAGCCGGTCACTGTCTTCGCGGGCCGCCAGTAAAAGCTCAACCTGCTTCTCCGTGAGGGAGCCCACCTTTTCTTCCAGTAGCAGGTGGATCGCCATGCGAATGGAGGTGAGAGGCGTTTTCAGTTGATGCGATACCGTTGAAATCACTCCCTTCTTAATCTCATCCTGTTGTCGAAGCTGTGTGACATCCTCAAGGGTCAGTATGACCCCGGTTGGTTGCCTGTCATTGTCCAGGATAGGAACTGCCTGGGGACGAAAGTACCGCTCTTCTCCCCTTACAAAATGTTGAATAACCCTTTGATTGCTCTGCCCTTGGGCTGTACAGCCATCTCTCAGAGCTTCGTTATACAGGTCAGCCATCCATGGGAATGACAGATCCGTCATGTGTGTGTTCGGCTTGAGTCCGAAGATATTTCTGGCCATCTCAGTTGCCACCTCCACTTTTCCTCCTAGGTCAATCACGGCAACTGCATCTGGAAGGCTGTCAAACGCCTGCTGTGTTGCCCGTTGGATGCGAATCAATTTGGTCTGATCAGACCGGCGGGATTCCCGAAGGGCGGAGGCCATTTCATTGAATTCATTTGCAAGCTGTCCGATCTCATCCTGGGAATTGCCCTGGATAAAAAGTTCAAAGTTTCCCTGCTTGATATCTTCAGCATAACGGATGAGGCGGTTGAGTGGCCTCAGAATCCACCTCCCGGTAAAAGATATAAACCCCATGGCGACGATTGTTCCAACAAATAAGAGAATATACATTTGCTTTTGAGCAGCGGCCGCGGTAGTGCGTGCCCGGTCATTGGCATCACTCATATTGTGCTGATTCATTTGGAGAATCTCGTCCGCCGTATTTTTAATCTCTTGGAACAACGGAAGAAGCTGATTAAAATAGGTTGTGCGGCGGACAGCAAGCGACATGCCTGGCCCCTCCACACTCTTCATTGTTGTTTTGTACCTGCCGAAGAGCTCCTGAAGACGTGCAGCCTTTGCGCCTTCCCCCGGAACGGTGACGTTATTCAGCTCAACCTGAAGTGCCTTCTCAAAGGCCTGTTCATTTTTACGGATAAGTTCATTTCCCTTCTCCCGGTATCCCAGAAGTGTAAAAAGCACCCCGCTATCCATGCGTTCCAGGGCTTCTTTCATTTCCTGACATGCAATTACACTCCGGTAATTTTCCCGCAGGATCACATCAATTGACTTTCCCAGTCCGGTGAGTTGCGAGATGCTCTGTACGCCGATAATCAGGATAATGAGCAGCAACCCGCCAAACCCCAGAGATAATTTTTGGCGAAGTCCTAACATCTCCTTCCTCCTCCTGAATATATAATCAAGCAAATCATATGCCAAAAGTTTATGACATAAGGTATTGAAAAATAAGGAGTACAAATAAAAGAAAAGCTATGGAATATTGCATTGCTCAAGAAGTAGGAGAAAACTCATTGAAAATTGCAAGGTGATTTAAGAAATAATTAGTGGTGGGAATAACGATTCGTCGGGTTTTTTAGATCCCGTATTTCTTACGACGCCGCCAGAGGGTGGCCTGATCGATCCCAAGTATATCTGCAGCTTCTTGTAACGATTTCGTGGTTGCAAGTATCCGCCGGACATGTTGTTCCCCAATTTTTTCTATGGTAACTGGGTCGCCTATATTGGGGATCGAATCACTCGGCAGCAAATTTGTGGGGAGAGACTCGATACCAACACGATCGGTCTGACAAAGGATGGCAACCCGTTCAACAACATTGCTTAACTCTCTGACGTTGCCAGGCCAGTGGTATTGTCTGAGCGCCTGCAGCGCCTCTTTAGTAAAACCAATGAAAGACCGATGGTTATTCCGGCCATAGAATGCCAATAATTTTTCTGCAAGC
The DNA here is from genome assembly GCA_026388815.1 of Pseudomonadota bacterium. GTDB lineage: Bacteria > Desulfobacterota > WTBG01 > JAPLJA01 > JAPLJA01 > JAPLJA01. The sequence continues at coordinate 1,121 of JAPLJA010000052.1, read as the reverse complement.
AAAACCACATCGTCCGGTCGTTCGCGCAACGGAGGAATTTCAATCTGGATCACATTGAGCCGATAAAAGAGGTCTTCTCGAAACAGTCCTGCCTTGACTGCCCTCTCTAAATTCACGTTGGCTGCCGTAATGATGCGCACATTGGCCTTGCGTGTCGTACAATCACCGACTCGTTCATATTCTTTGTCCTGGACGAAACGCAAAAGTTTCGGTTGAAGGGAAAGAGGTAAATCGCCGATCTCGTCCAGGAAAAGCGTGCCACCTTCGCAAGCTGCAATACGACCAGGGTTGTCACGAACAGCACCAGTGAATGCCCCCTTGATATGTCCAAAAAGTTCGCTTTCCAGCAACTCAGAGGAGAAGGATGGACAAGAAACAATGCTGATAGGCTTGGTCGCCCTGTTGCTCCAGGAGTGAATGGCGCGTGCGAGAACGGTTTTACCTGTTCCGCTTTCTCCTCGAAGTAGGATTGTGGCGTCAGATGGCGCCGCCTGGCGTGCAAGATTTACAGCGCGCTGCATAACGGGACTGGTGCTGGAAAAATCAATCTCGGGATGTGATCGTCTCAGATCCTCCTGAAGTGCTGCAACCCTCTGCTCAAGAGTCCGCATTTCAAATACTTTTTGAAGCGCCAGCTTCACCTGGGCGGGCGTGAAGGGTTTTGGAATGTAGTCGGTTGCCCCGCGCCGCATGGCTTCAACAGCCGTGTCGATAGAAGCGTAGGCGGTGATCACAATGATTTTGAGCCAGGGAGTTGCGGCTAATAAAGCAGGAATTAAATCAAGTCCATCGTCCGTACCAAGTCGTAGGTCCACAAATGCAAGTTCAAAAGACCTTCGTGATGCCTCCGCTAAAGCATCCTGAAAGTTGCTTACGGCAATAACCTTGTGGCCTTCAGTCTCAAGGCAAACCACTAAAGTCTTGCGGATGTTGACGTCATCATCAACCACAAGAATATTTAAGGATTGGCTTATTGTTGTTTCGATCCTTAATCCCCTTTTGCCAAGACCTTCATATAAAGAAAGGATACAGAATAAACAATAAAAAATCAATCTACTACCGTGTGACTTTCTCATGTCGCCACAGAAAATCAATCCATTTTACCCCGATCCCTCTACTCA
>JAPLJA010000261.1 GCA_026388815.1 Pseudomonadota bacterium | reverse complement strand
CCGTCTCCAGGTCTGCCAGGATCAACTCTGTATTCACAATCCCTGCGTCCCTCACCGGGTCAATGGAGGTATAGACATGGATTACCCGGTCGTCTTCAAAACACCGCACCACGTGGGCAATGACATCCACATTCCGGATATGGCTTAAGAACTGATTCCCCAGACCTTCTCCCCTGCTTGCCCCCTGAACGAGACCTGCGATATCGAGGAATTCCAGATGGGTAGGGGTAACTTTGGGCGGCTTAATGATTTGAGCAATCTTTTCGAGCCGGGAATCAGGAACCTGTACAATCCCCTTGTTGGGCTCAATGGTGCAGAAGGGGTAATTGGAAGCAGGGGCATGGCTGCAAGCAAGAGCATTGAAGATGGTGGATTTGCCTACATTGGGCAGGCCGACGATCCCGCAGGTGAAACCCATAAGATCCGTTCGCCTCTAAAGAATAAAGGGTTCAAGGGGTCGAGGATTCAAGGGGTCAAGTGAAATTCCAAATGCCAATCCGCCTTTGGCGGACAAATTCCAAATTTGACATTTGAGCTTGGTCATTTGGATTTTTCCCTATTGCCCACCTCTTAAACTCTTTACCTTTGAGTATCGCTGAAAGGGTGAATGATTTCAAGCGTAAAACAATTCTCATAAATTATTACTCAATTTCATAATATTGAGATCTCTGAAAAACAAGGTTCCTCGTCGCTCATCAATATTTTTTCGACAATTCTAAATCTCGCTCCACTGCAAATTCGAAACTCGCTTGCGCTCAGACAGCCGAATTTGCGACCGTTTCGCTCAATAAGAATTGTTACCGAAAAAATCTTCAATTCGCACTCGGAACCCTGTTTTCGACTTTTTCAGAAACCTCATATTATATACTTGACAATATATAAATATTTATAGTAGCTTCCCGTGCATAACATCACAAGCTTTCCCACAAAATCAAAGGAGGAATGAAATTATGAAAAAATGGCGTTGTTTAGATTTTCTGTTAATTTTTTGTGTTTGTTTCATTCCTGCGGCGGGTTTTTCTCAGGAATTAATAGGCAGTGCCTCGACAACAGCAAGTATCTCTTCTGACCTTGAGTGGATGAGCATCGGCTCAACGACCATGGAGCCTCCTTTGACAGTTGACCTGCACGGCGTATGGGGCAGCTCCAAGGACAACGTGTTCGTGGTCGGCAAAGCAGCAACGATCTTGCGCTATAACGGCAGCAGCTGGAGCAAGACAACTACCAACCCTGCCCAGGGCTGGAACCTGTATGATGTATGGGGCACCGATGCCGAGCATATCTATGCTGTGGGTGACTACCGGGGCAGGTTCAGCTACCATAACGGCTCATGGGACAAGGTCGCCAGCTGGATCACCAACTACTCGCTCTACAGCATATGCGGCAAGCCGGACCTCGACCTCTTTGCCGTGGGAGATCTTAAAACCACATGGGGTTTGGTTTTACCCCAGTTCTATAACTTAGAAACCGGGAAAGGCGACTCATGGAACCCCAGCCAGAAACAGCATAATCTTCCCTATAGCCTTTACGGCTGCTGGGTCAGCCCGACCAAAGATATGTTTGCAGTGGGTGAAAAAGGAACTGTGGCCACGTTGACAGGCAGAAATTTTTCGGGCCGTTATACATGGCACAAGATCTCCGTTCCCACAAGCAGCGATCTTCACGGCATCTGGGGAACGAGCAACTCGGATATGTTTGTCGTAGGTAAAGACGGCGTAATACTGCACAGCTCACAGGCAGACGGGACCGGCTGGTCAGCAATGGCAAGCCCGACAAGCAAAGACCTCCATGCAGTATGGGGTACTGCGTCAGATAACGTATACGCGGTCGGCAGCAACGGCACGGTGCTCCACTATAACGGCACTCAATGGCATGATATCAGCAGTAAGATCCCGGTTTCGGAAGACCTGAATGATATATGGGGAAGTTCCGGCGATGATATCTACATTGTCGGAAACAATGGCACGATCCTCCACAGCGTGTACTGTAAAGGGGGTGCGACACAGCCATGCTCTTGTCCCGATGGCACCGCAAAAGAGCAGACCTGCAGGCCGGACGGCAGTGGCTGGGAGCAGTGTGACTGCACCTATTACTCGTACTGGTGCGATAATGAAACAGGGCTGTGCTGGCAGGATCCGCAGAAAGATGCATATACCCCCGGTGATGGTGGACTCCCGCAACCGGATGCAGTACGGTACTGCCAAGAGCTGGTTTTCGGCGGCTATGACGACTGGCGGCTGCCGAACATCGACGAGATGAGGACACTGATCAGGGGCAATCCGGGCACCGAGACAGGCGGTGACTGCCCGATAACTGAGGGCAGTTCTATGGCTGATATGGCTGACGAAGCTTGCGCGCCAAATACGGAATTTGGTGGCCCTGGAATCGAGGGATGTTACTGGGCACCTGAGCTTACTGGAACGTGCAACAAGCCGGATCCTGCTGCGGAAGGCCATCCGCTCGAGTTTGTTTCGTCTACCGTGGCCTCAGACAATGCGCACTGGGTTGGGTGCGTCCTTTTTGATAATGGCGCCGCAGCTTTCAACCATATTAACAGCTTGGCGGATGTGCGCTGCGTACGAACCGGACCTACCACCCCGGTAGCTTGTGAAGAGGGTTCGCCTCCTTGTGTGCCAGGCGAAACCAGACAATGCACGGCCTCAAACGGTAAAACCGGCGCCCAGGTCTGCGCGGATGATGGCAGCTGCTTTGGGCCCTGCGAAAGCACGGAGTTCACCCCGTCGCCTCCCATTACGGATGTCTGTGACCAGTGCGACCAGGTGATCCTGACCATCAAGGTACCAGAAAAGCTCGCGACCCCGCCCAAAGAGTTGATGGCATTTCTCTATACGGCTGTGGGCTGGACCTTTCCTCCCGCTCGACCACCGGACGGAGGCGTTGATTATGACCAGGTCATGGACCCTGTTATCGATGTGGACAAGCCCTTGACGCTGACCGTCCCGGGATGCTCATATTACCGGGAAAGTTGCCTCTCTGGTGATTATTATCTGTATGTCTCTCTCCTGTGGAGGGCAACAATGCCGCCAACTGTGAAAGAAGGCGACTACTGGTGGGGGATGCCTGAGGTGCAGCCTGAGCCGCTTACATTGGGGATGGGTCCACAGAAGGTGATCGAAATGGAAATCACGCTCGTCCCTTATCAGTAAGCGAGCCCGTCCTGATTATTCAGAGGTTAGGAAGGCAGAGGAGGTTTTCTCCTCTGCCTTTTTTATTTCCAGAAATATCCAATAAATAATTTGGCAGGGGCGAGCCGCCGGTTCGCCCCTACTTGTAAATATTCCGTCTCTTATTTATGATACCGTGAGAATTAAACTCCAAAGATGATATGAATGCTCCCCTTTTCCCGCTTCTTGTTTTCTATATTCTCGGAATTATCTTCGGGTATTACTTCCTTATACCGTTTCACTTCCTTATTGCCTTTCTTGCCATCCTCTTCGCCATCCTCTTGCCTGCTCTCCTGTTCCGGTGGAGAACTGTCTCTCACCTGCTCATTTTCTGTTGCCTCATCGCCCTCGGCGCCTTCCGCATGCACCCTTACCGGTATCCTGATTTGCCTGCAGAGCATATCCGGAACTTCATCTCTGAAGACAAGCAGGTGTTGGAGGGTATCCTCTACCGCTCTCCTGAATATTCCTGGAACAGAACCCGGTTCTATCTCGACCTCACCGCCATCCATGAGAGAGAGCGCTCCTTCCCGGCAACCGGCAGGTTCCTCCTGACCGTCAAGGATTGTTCCGTAAAGCTCGACTCCGGTGACTGTATCCGTTTTTTAAGCAGGGTAACCATACCTTCGAATTTTGGGAATCCCGGATGCTTCGACTACGCTGGCCACCTTGCCCGGGAAGGGATCTATGCCACCGGGTTTCTCCCTGATGTTAGGTATGTGGCTAAGATGGCAAGAGCGGGCAGCCACCCTGACTTCATCGGGAAGATACGGGAGACGATTCGAGAGACCTTCCTGAATACGATGGAAACCCCATCCCGCGGCGTAGCCTTAGCCATGATCCTGGGAGACAGGGGGGAGATTACTCCGTCGCTCCAGGAAGATTTTGTGATTGCCGGTGTAGCTCATCTCCTCGCCATCTCCGGCCTGCATGTGGGGATCGTGGCCGCTTTTGCCTATCTCCTCATCAGGTGGTGCCTGAAGAGATCTTACCGCCTGACCCTCCTCATCTCCATCCATACCTGGGCCTCGTTTTTGGCCATCTTTCCAGTGCTTTTCTATGCCCTCCTTTCAGGCTGGAACCTTCCAACCCAGAGGGCATTCATCATGGTGGTTGCCTACCTCACAGCCATGATCCTGGGGAGAGAGAGGGACCTCATGAATACCCTTTGCCTTGCTGCCCTCATCATTCTCCTCTTCTCACCGGTTTCCCTCTTGGATATTTCCTTTCAGCTCTCATTTGTTTCAGTCTTTTTCCTTATCTACCTCATCCCGAAGATTGCGCTCCTCCTGCCCGAGGAAAAGCCAATTGCACAACTCCGCTACCAGTGGGAAATAAAGGTCTTCAGGTGGTTGAGGGGAGCCCTGTTCGCCACAGTTGCAGCCACGCTGGGAACGCTCCCGCTGGTTGCCCTGTACTTCAACCGCATCTCGATTGTGAGCGTCGTTTCTAACCTTATCCTTATCCCTCTGCTCGGTTTTATAACCGTCCCTCTTGGCCTTATCATTGCTTTCTTTTCCCTTGTTTTTCCCACCATAGCCAGCCCCCTGCTCGCATGTGATGAACAGATCATCGACAGCGCCATTATTCTGATCAGATTCTTTGCCCATCTGCCGTTGAGCGACTTCAGAGTTTTCACCCCTACTCTCCTTGAGATCTGCCTTTTCTATGCCGGCCTCTTTCTCCTGGTCAATGTGAAGAAAAACCGCACGGTCAGATACAGCTTTGCTTTTATTGTCCTCTTCATCATTGCTGATTTTCTCTTCTCTTCCTATCAAGGCCGTTTTACCTCTCACCTGCAGGTAACCTTTCTCGACGGCGGACAGGGAGAGGCTGTGCTGGTGGAGTTCCCTTACGGCAGAAAGATGCTCATTGATGCCGGGGGTTTCCACAGCGACGTTGACATCGATATCGGAGAAAGGGTAATTGCCCCCTTTCTTTGGAAAAAGAAGATAACAAAGCTCGACTATGTAGTCTTGACGCATCCTCACCCTGACCACCTGAATGGACTGCCGTTTATCGCCAGGAACTTCAAACCAGGTGTCTTCTGGTGGAACGGGGACGAAGCTGCACCGCCGCTTGCCGAAAAACTTCATCAGATCATTGGCTCGGTGAAAGGGAATTCCCGGGTGGTAAACCGCACCACGCCGTCTCTTGCGGTCAACGGCGTCCAGATAGATTTTCTCAATCCCCCGCCACAGTCCTCATGGGTGGGGAACAATAACTCTCTCGCTTTCAGAATCGTCCTGGGAGAAGTCAGTTTTTTCCTTACCGGAGATATTCAGAAGGAGGCTGAAGCGGACATCATCCGCACCGGGAAGAATCTCAGGAGTACGGTAATCAAAGTGCCTCACCACGGGAGTTTAAGCTCCAGCTCAGAAGAATTCATCAGAGCAGTAAAACCAAAGGTCGCGGTATTTACCGGAAAGCTGGGAAGGTTTCTTCCGCATTCACACATCATCCAGCGTTATAAAGAAATGGGAGTAGCGGTGAACAGAGTTGATCAGCAAGGTGCTGTTTCCTTTGTCACTGACGGGAAGATGCTGTGGGTGAAAAAATTGCAGAGTGGTATAATGACGTCAGTGATTCAGACATTAGACCATAGACCGTAATACAGACATTAGACCATAGACTT
>JAPLJA010000046.1 GCA_026388815.1 Pseudomonadota bacterium | reverse complement strand
GATCATTAAGTCACAGTATGGTCTTTTCAGGCCGGGAACTGTCTGGGGGAAGATGCTGCGCAGAAAACCGGTGACAGAGGAAGAAATAAAGGCTTTCACGAATGATCTCTATGAATGCAGTACCTGCAGGCAGTGTTATGTGGCATGCCCGGTCCAGATCGATACCGTTGAACTGTGGGAGAGCATGAGGAGATCGATGGTTGACTCAGGATACGGACCGCTCGAACAGCAGAAGGCACTGGCTATCAGTGTAAAATCTTACGATAACCCGTGGCAGCAGCCGCGCTCATCTAGGGCGCGATGGACCAAGCTGGCTCTCAAGGACAAAAAGGTAGCGAAGGAACCGAAGGATATCTCCAAGAACAAGGCTGAGGTGCTTTACTACGTAGGGTGCACTGCCTCCTACGATGTGAACGTGAAAGAGGTGGCAATCTCTGATGCACATATCCTCGAAAGGGCAAATATTGATTACGGAATACTCGGCCCTAAAGAGAAATGCTGCGGAAGCGTCCTCCTCCGCATAGGAGACCATGAGTATGAGAGGATCGCCGAAGAGAATATCAAGATGTTCAACGATCTCGGGATTAAAACCCTGATCAGTTCATGTGCCGGATGTTTTAAGACTATCAAACAGGACTATGCCAGGGTTGGAACTCTCAATTTTGAAGTGAAGCACATGGCTGAATTTCTCCTCGATCTTATACGGGAAGGGAAGCTCCAGTTCAAAAAGGAACTCAAGATGAAGGTAACCTATCATGATCCATGCCATCTCGGAAGGCACAGCGGGGTGTACGATGCCCCACGCGAGATCCTCAAAGCCATACCGGGAATTGAACTGGTAGAAATGGAGCGTTCAAGGGAAAATTCACGGTGCTGCGGGGCAGGGGGTGGCCTGAAGGCGGGATTTCCAGATATCCAGAATCAGATGGCTCAAAAAAGGGTCAAGGAAGCAGAAGCCGTGGGTGCAAGCGTGATTGTTTCGGCCTGTCCCTTCTGTTACCAGGGATTGCAGATCGGTATCCAGGCGTTAAATTCACCGTTGAAAATGATGGATATCACCGAGATCGTCACCCTTGCCCTGGACGAGGCTGAGAAAGCTTGATCCGATATACAACATTTCTTCTTTGAAATTTTTAAGAATACCCCGCATAATACGTGTGGGTATTTTTTTACGAGTTATGCGGAAAGGGTTTCATAATGTTTTTGCGAGGAACTATAGTGACGAAGCAATCTAAAAAAAGACATACACAAACTGACTTTCTGGATTGCTTCGCCTGGCTCGCAATGACATAAGGATTTTAATTGTGTCAATGAGAAGATTGACTGTTTTTATTTTTTTTATCTTGACGCTTTTTCCTCTCTGCTCCTGTGCACAGAAAGAGGTTTCTGAAAAGAAGATCCGGCTTGCCTACATCCAGAATGACCTCCATCACCTTCCAGCTTTTGTTGCCCTCGATAAAGGATACTACCGGGAAGAAGGGCTGGACGTCGAGATAACCGGAGCCTTCAAGGCAGGACCGGAAGAGATGAGTGCCTTTTCTTCCCACAGCCTCGATAGCGGGTACGTAGGTGAAGCACCTATTATTACTGCTCAGGCGAACAAGGTGGCTGATGTCAGGATTGTCGCACAGGCAAATAAAGAGGGTTCAGCCCTGGTGGCGGCAAAGGATTCGCCCATCAAGAATATCGGTGATCGGAGAGGGAAGGTTGTGGCAATCCCGGGCCATGCTACGATACAGGATGTGCTCCTCAGAATGGCTTTGAAAAGGTCCGGAATTAAACCCACCGAACTTACCATTATGGTACTGAAGCCTCCGGAGATGATCAGCGCATTGAGCTCACGGGAGATTGACGCCTTTATCGCCTGGGAACCCTATCCTTCCAAGGCAGTGACCGGCGGTACGGGAAAAGTCATTCTGGACTCAGGCTCGATCTGGAAAGACCACCCCTGTTGTGCTTTGATTGTAGACCAGGTTCTTATTAAGAACCGTGCTGTGGTCAAACGTCTGATCAGGGCACATCTAAAGGCCGTCAGGTTTATCAGAGATAATGAAGGTGAAGCCAGGAACATTGGAGTCAAATATACCGGAATGGATGAGGTGACGGTACGGGAAGCGCTGAAAAGGATCAAGTTCGATCCGCTCCCGTCACGGCAGGACAAAAAGGAGTTTATTGAATTTCTCAGGGAATTGGGTTATATAACAATTGAGAATTCTGATATTTTTATTGATGAGCTCATGGATGTAAGCCTGCTGAATGAAGTTATCAGGGATGAAAAGGTTATTCAATAGATATGGACTCCTTCTTT
>JAPLJA010000315.1 GCA_026388815.1 Pseudomonadota bacterium | reverse complement strand
CTCCATCCTCAGATAATCATGGACATGGCCGCAGAAGACATAATCAATACGGTACTTCTTCAGCAGAGCGAAGAAAGGGGTAAAATCATCCTTGGGGCGGTGGGCCTTCCCTCCCCCGCACTCAACCGGCCCCCGGTGCATAAAGATAAAAGTTCTCCTTGCCTTCATGTGATTTTCTTCCAGTGTCTTCTCCAGCCACTGGAACTGGGAATAATAGGGAGGGCTTGAGGAGTTATCGAGAAAAATGAAGAGACAGTTGCTCCACAAGAAATAAAATTGCTTCCAGGCAAAGTATTTTTCAAATAAACGCGGATCCTTCCCGTTAATATCATGATTCCCGGGGATTACAAAAAGAGGTATATGCAAGTTGCTCTTCTTTAATTCATAAAGGACCTGGGCATAATGGCCTTCATCAGCATGACTTATCAAATCCCCTGTCTGGATTGCAAAGGAATATATGTCATCATTCTCTCGAAAAATATGCTGGCTCAGGGTACGGAAGCCGCCCTGAATATCCCCCACAACCAAAAAGCTGAACGGTTCCCGCGAGGGCTGATGCTCAATCCACGAAGCGTTGTCACGGTTATTAATGAAAGGGATCGCCTCAGGGGTTTCCAGTGCGTGGGAATAAATATAACGACCCACACCATAGGATATGATGAGAACCAATACATACAGGACAAGGACTATGCAAAGAATGATGAAAGTAATTCGTATCATGCGACTCACCGCAATGTGCATTATTAAAAATGCCGATTAACTTCCGATTAATCAGATATTAATTATTTTTTATTACCGGGCATCATATTGACACCCCAGGTTAAATTATCAATAATACCCTAACGTAATTTCAGAGAATTTACCATGGCAAAGACTTTTGGCGTTAGTAACTACGACCAGTACTGGACAAAGCGAATAGCTGAAAGGGGGATCACAGATACGTTCGGCCACCGCCACCATGCTATTGTATCACTCATCAATAGGTATCTCCCGCCAGGGAAGGGCATCCTGGACTTTGGGATTGGCCAGGGTAAGATTATAGACAGCTTTAAGGAACGGTATAAACTCTATGCGGTAGAAACTTCCCAAGTAATTATTGACCAATTTAAAGACCGCGGAATGACTATTAAAAAGCATGACCTCAATGAAGGCCTTTGTGATTTCGGGGTCAAGTTTGATCTCATCATCGCCTCCTATGTCCTCCACCACCTCATAGACCCGGCAAGACTGATCTCTCAGGTACCTGATCACTTGAACCCTGGAGGGTACTTTCTCGTGTGTTTTCCCAATATCATGAGCTTCAATAAAAGGTGGAAGTTTATGAGGGGCATATTCCCCAACTTCAGCGGAAGACATCAGAATTTTTTAACACCCGGGGAACTAAGAAATTGCTGTCTCAAGTATTTTGAACTGGTAGAAACGCTTACGCCCAGACATGTGGCCGGTACAAGATACTTCGCCAGGGTTTTCCCTGACCTCTTCGCCAAGGAGATCATCTACCTCTTTCAGAAGGGAAGTAACTGAGATTGGCAGTCAGGTACGAAACTCCCCCGGAATTCCCTGAACGGCTCCACATTCAGACTATATCCTACTGCAATGCAAAATGTCTCTTTTGCGCCTACCCGCATGTGGCTGACAAGGTCACCCACGGGATCATGGAAGATGACGTGTACCGGAAGATTATCGACGAGGCCGCTCTCTACCGGCCGAAGAGGATTGCGCTCCTCCTGATGAACGAGCCGCTTCTCGACAGAAAACTGCCCGAACGGATCGCCTATGCCAAAAAGAAGCTCTCTGACAGCACTGAAGTAACCATTACCTCGAACGGCTCCATCCTCACCCCGAAGATCATCAACAGCCTCATTGATTCCGGCCTGGACAGGATCAAGATCAGCATCCAGGGATTAACCAGGGATACCTATGAGAGAATCATGGGCCTCAATTACCAGCGGACGTTTGATGGGATCAACCGCCTCGTTGAAACCCTGAAGGAGAGAAAGGCAAAAAAACCCAAGGTTGTCCTCTCCATGGTGAACGTTGGTCAGAATGAGGATGAAATCAGACAATACAAGCGGCACTGGAGGAAGAAGGGCATCAAGGCAACCTCGGTCGCCTTTGAGAACAAAGGCGGAAACATCGCTGAAAATGTAGAGCTCCACCCGTTCGGCCTGAAGCCCCGGACCCGGTGTTACCGCTTCAACCGGTGCGCCTACATCATCTACAACGGCGACCTGATCCTCTGCTGCGCTGACTGGTCGAGGAGCGTAGTCCTCGGCAATGTCAGGGAAAAGTCCATACGGGAAATCTGGCAGAGTGAAAGGCTGAATGAAATCAGGAATAATTTCCTACAGGGAAACCATGTCCTTCTTCCCGGGATCTGCCAGCAGTGTAAAAAGACCAGGCTTGCCATGAGGAGTCACCGCAACCTCAAGGGCATCTACCAGAAGCTCCTGAGCTACTTCCAGGATCAGAGGAAAACGTAACCGTGCACACCATCCTCCAGATTGACAAGCAGAGAGGCCGAACCGGCCAGACCAAGAGGACGCTCGCCGAGGCTCAGGAGATCAGCAAGAGAGGATACCGGGTAATCCTCGGGTGCCAGCCCGGGTCTTACCTGGAGCGCAGCGCCCGCGAACAGTCGCTCGAGGTATTCCCACTCCCCATGGGGAAACTTTTTTCCTCTCTCATAAAACTCACTTTATTTTTACGAAAAGAGAGGGTAGACCTGATCAATGCGCACGGATATCGCGACCACTTTCTGAGCACAGTCGCAAGGAAATTAGCCGGCGGCAGAGCCCTGGTGAGGACAAAGCACAACCACGTTCCCCTCAAGGGTGGTTTCTTCAGCCGCTTCCTCTACGGGAAGCTCACTGATCGGATCGTTACGATATCTGAAGACATAAGAACCATCATGATTGCATCCGGCCTGCACCCGGAACACGTCAATGCCATCCACACCGCCATTAACCTTGACCTCTTCTCACCCGGTCTGAAAAATCAGCAGCTCATAAAGGAATTTAACCTCTCCCCGGAATACGCTATAATCGGCACGGTTGCCAGGCTTTCCGAAAGGAAAGGAATCAGCTTTCTCCTCGATGCAGTTAAGATCCTGACTGACAAGGGAAGGCGCCTTGCCTGC
>JAPLJA010000103.1 GCA_026388815.1 Pseudomonadota bacterium | reverse complement strand
ATCGTCCGCAAATTCCTCGAGCTGTTTCAATCCACGCCCCCGCGCGGGGGGCGACGACCAGTGACCGATAAGTTCTGGCAGTATTCACAGAGTTTCAATCCACGCCCCCGCGCGGGGGGCGACAACTTTTTCTTGCGAAGAGCGGCGGCGATGGTTGGTTTCAATCCACGCCCCCGCGCGGGGGGCGACACCAAAAAAAGGAGAAGAAAAAATGACAACAGTAGTTTCAATCCACGCCCCCGCGCGGGGGGCGACCTCTTTTATGGAAGAGCAGGGATATAGAGAGAAGTTTCAATCCACGCCCCCGCGCGGGGGGCGACATTCATGGGAAGGTCAACGCTATGCACTATTTCCATGTTTCAATCCACGCCCCCGCGCGGGGGGCGACTGTACTGCACTAACTTATTGAAGTTAAACTACAAAATTCATCAAATTCGCGTACCGTTCCCATTCCATTCCTTTCAACATATTAAGTTTTCAAAGAGCATCGAAAATCCGCTGTAATTTCAATGCATTTCTTTGTCTGCGAATCCCCCCGGCAATTCATGGTTGCTTGAGGTTCGCACATCACGCAATGAGAGGTCCTTCCTGGTCTATACCTTCCTTTGCCCCTATGTGTTCAACCCGCCGTCTCCAGTTTGAGCCCAGATAATAGAATCTTAAGCTATCTTTCTCTTCATCTATCTCTCTTATCAATTGATCCCGGAGAACCGTCCATTGGGCGGGATCGAGAATACATTCAAACACCGAATACTGGACCCTTTGCCCGTAATTCTTGCATGCCTTGGCCACACGCCGCAGCCTTTTTGCCCCTCCACTGTCCTTTGTGGAAACATCATAACTCACAAGTACGAACATGGTTTTCTCCTCACTTCCAGATGAAGGGCGGATAGCCGTCCAGATCTCCGCGCAAATAACGCGCCATGAGCAGGGCCTGGACATGAAAGAGCATGCCGATCATCACCTTCTCGTCGAGAAAGGGATGAGACAGCTCCTCCTGTTTTCGCTCCTGATAGGCTACGAGAACAGCCTTTCGCGTATCATCATTCATGACAACTGCCCCGGATTCCATCTTCTTGAACCCCTTTGGCTGAACCTGCTGGAGATTGATGAGAGACAGAACCAGGCGGTCACCGATAAAGGGCCTGAATTCTTCCATCAGATCAAGGGCAAGTCCTGGTCTTCCGGGACGGTCCCGGTGCAGAAATCCCACGGCCGGGTCCAGTCCCACCGATTCTAAGGCTGACCTGACATCATGCATGAGCAGTGTGTATATGAATGACAGGAGACAGTTTACGTTGTCGAGCGGCGGCCTTCGATTTCTATCCTGAAAGCGGAACGCTTCTTTCTGAGTAATGATGAGATGATCAAACACGTCGAAATAGATATGCGCAGCGTCTCCTTCGATCCCGCGGAGTATATCAAGGGGTTGATCCTGATCAAACGTCTCCAGGCAGCGATTGAGGCGCAAGACGGCATGACGCACATCCTGCTCTGCGATTTTGTCGGCATGATCCCGGAGGGCCCGCTGCAAAACAGAACGGCAGTTTGCAATCTTTCCCGTGAGAATAGACTTTGCTGCCCCTGCTGAAAATATCAGATCATCCGCCTTCCGGTATTGCTCTCTGCGCAGAAGGACATTTCCCGAAACCGGGCCTTGCACCCTGGCGAGAAATCGGCCGTGTTCCGAAAGAAAGCTTACCGCCACATCGTTTTCCGCGCAGAAACCCATCAGATAAGGACTGCACGAAACATTGCCGAAACAGACGATCCCGTCAATAGTATGAACCGGCAGGCGCAGGCGCACCTCCCCATCAGCTTTTACAACAATCGTCTCGCCCTCCTTCGAGAGATAGGCCCCCTGGGTGGTGACGTAGAGGGTGTTGAGATGCTTTCTCATGGCAATTTTACCATTCGTTCCAGATACCGTTTCACCAATGACTTTTTCCCTGCGGTTTTCGGCAGACATTCACCCATGAGAGAACAGTTTTCACAACGTTTCTCATAGACCGGCGGTGGTGTTTCTCCTGAGATTATCAGTTCGCGGGCGCGTTCTGCCGCATCTTCCGTTTCCCGGCGAAGGGCATCATCGAGGGAGACATCGAGACGGCGACGGGTTCTGCCGTAAAAGATCGCCCCGGAAGGGACGGAAACGGACAGCATTTCCTCCAGGCAGATGGCCTGAGCGCACAGTTGAATCATGTCGGAATGATCCGGCTTTGGTTTGCCCCGTTTATACTCCACCGGGAAAGGCTGCCAGAGGTCTTTACCTTTTCGGTGAAACTCAACCACATCCGCCATACCCACGAGACCGAGCCGCAGGGATCGGAGCGGAACTCCCCGCGCAATCCTCACATTGCCCCGCGATTCATTTCCCTCCTCGTGCACGTGCTCGTGCATGATCCTGCCCTCGGCAGTCAGGCGGTTCTCCGCCCAGACCTGCTCGATGTGGATCAAGGCGCACTGGCGCGGACAGAAGACATAGTGCTGTAATGCGGATAGCATGATGAGATCGTCTTCATTATAAGTCTTATAGGTCATATATTACTTATTTTTTTTCATCGCGCGCCTGTGACCGGACACGATAGAGTCTCTCCGTAAATCCGCCTTCTTTGAGGAACTCCTTTTCTAAAGCCCGCAATTGCTGGTCAAGCAGGTAGTTGGTCTGGTGAATCACACAGATCATGGCGTTTGCAGCAATTTCAGGCTCTTGCTCTGCAATATAGGTCTTATAAGTCAAATAGGACCTATTGCTCGCGTACGCGAGCTTCCTGATTTCTGCAGCCTTCGGGTGCTCCTTTCCCCAAAGCGGCAGCCCGTGCTGCCGCAGATAATCCTGAAAGTCGAGCAGCAACTCTTCCAGGCTCGCACGTGCCACGCCAATGAGCTTGAGTTCGGTTTTCTTCGAGGTGCCTGAGGCCATGCTGCCTTCGGCAATGTTTTGTTTCCCGCTTCGTGCCGCCTGCACCATCTGGTCATGGGTGCGGGAGCGGCGATCAATGAAGCGGTCGCAAAATACTGCTGTGGCGTCAAAAACAATCTCCGCCATCTGGTAAGATTGCAGCTCGCGATAGCCGCCATGAGGAGGGATGAGTTGGGGGGAGTCGTTGGGGTCAGCCATTCTCGGTTGCCTCCCTGGCCGAATCGACTTGAATCAAAGCACAATGACGTGGGCAGAAGATAAAGTGCTGAAGAGCTGACAGAGGTATAAGATCGTCTTCGGTGTAGGCCAAGTATTATTCTACCTTTATGTTTTGAAGGCTATCTGGCAGTTTGTCCCACTGAACTGATGGAACGCCACCTTCACCCATAACGACAAAGCCCATACGGACACCCTTTGGCATCTTGCTCAAAGCAATTGAAATAGCATACTCATTGAACGAGCGCGGAGCGGCAACCCCATCCTTCTTTTCGATTCTGATGAGATCAAAGAGCTTATGAGCCGGTGCACATCCCAATTTTGCCTGTTGCACTCTCTGAGCGTCATTCGTATCTGTGCCTGTGTGCTGAAACACAAAAATAGGCTCATGCACGGACATCATGCCTTTGCTGGCAGACCGGTCATGATCGTACATCTTGAGCAAAGATTCCCATAGAAGACTAAGATCATCTTCTGAAAATTTTGTGCCTTCGGCAAGATGTGCACTAATAAAGCCTTTTCCCAGATATAGGCCGTAAGGAATAAGGGCCTTGCGCCCCATTGTCCGCAACTTGTCTTCAGGCTGGTCTGCTTCCCATTTTACATAGTCTGCACTCGATTTTGCTCCTTTCACATCTTCAGCAACAGCCATTCGGGTGATGGAGATATCAAGTGGAAGTACTTGATCAATTGATCTGGCAAACGATAGTTGAACCGGGCCGCGTACTTGCCCAGCGTTTGGGCCAGTACTCATTACTGCTCCGAAAGCCCGCACATCATAGAAATTATGGCACATCCATTCTCTTGCCAACTTTACTTTATCTTTTCCGGCTGCCTTGTCAGGATTAAAACCGCCGGAGGTCTGTTCATGGGAGACTACGATAGGGCGATTGAGATTGGTGGCCTGTTCAATAAAGATTCCGTATCCAGGATTTTCTTTTTCAGACAGCTTATTGCCTCGGGCTATTTGGACATAGTTTCTGATGCGTCTCTTGAGGGCCACATCTGAAACCAGACCGCGCATGTCCTGCGGATCGATACGCGGTGCGTTGCCTGCATCGGGGTCTCCATTGGGGTTACCATTCTCGCAATCAAAGAGAAACATAAATTCATAACGATTCTTAATAATATCAGTCATTTTCAACCTCCTTGGTTTGATTTTCTTTATCGAGTGATGCTGTTATTCTCTGGGCTATTTGTTGATAGTATCCGAGGGCGAACATGGTCTGTTCCTCAAGGGTCAGCGTGGCGGGGACACTATCTTTTATTCGGCCCCATATTCCGGCAATAATATTCTCGTACCAATAAGCAAGGCCCGGTTGCAGCTTATTTAGGTGCGCCTGGCTGGTACGCACGAGGCGGCCCAAAACCAAGGCAGGAGTGCTGCTGGCGGCTGCATAGTAACGTTGAACGACACCAGCGCCAACATCACCGAGGGCTGATTTCTGTAATTTGGCGAGGACCGCCATAAGCCTTCCACACTGATAAGCGGGGTGGGGATGATTCTCATTCAAGTAGGGTCTAATTTCTTCTGTCATTGTGTTCCCTCCTTTAGCTCTATTCTTCCTCACATGGTATGCCTTCATCAGGGCCATACGGGTGTGTAGGAGCGATATTGTTTCAGCAAATTGAGGATGGTTTAATTTGTTTGTTACTTCCTCCAAAATTCCAGATACGTGGAATTTTGTGTTTAGAATGGTCAGCCTTGCTAAAACGCCGCAAGGAATTGTTGCCTGCTTAACGGCACTATGCCAGAGGCTTGTTCTCTCTGAGCCTATAGGCTTTATCCAATCCTGATAATCTTGATTTTGTTTTCGTGGTCGTAAAATACATGTAACAACTCTTTCAAATTTTGGTAAGTTCGCAAGTCTATCACCGGAAAAGTTCACAACCTCAAGATCAGTAAACCAAACATTAATATTTTCAACGAGCGTTTTGAACCTCCCTTCCATCCAATCCCTCACCATAATACGGCCACTTGCACCTGAGAGCGTAAGGGCATAGTAATAATTTTCCCCAAGGTCCGGGTAGGCACCCTTTCGTATGGCGTTGAGCAGTTCTTGCGCGCGGTGCTGGGCATTTAGTTCTTCCTGCCTTGATCCTTCTTCCAACCAGTAAAGAGGATCATCGTCTTTTGGAATATCTTTGCCCTTAAACCAGTGAACAACCTTCGTGCCTGCCAGCCGTTGTCCTGACTTTCTAATCAGTTCGTTCAGGGCGGCGCAATATGTAGCGGCCATATCATCCGAAACAGCAACATTGAATGCCTTCTCAAGTCCAAAAGAACAGAAAGAGTCTTGTTTGAATCCAACCAGTACATCACCTGCGCGCAGGCCACCAACGTCTGCCAAGCCTGTAATCTTGTCAGAATGTATACGGGCAGGTTCAACAAGCATACCCGAAGCAAAGCATCGCATTACATCGGAAGACCCAGACGAATGTTGGGCTGCGGCTAAAGTGCAACGAAAAGATCGCCACCATTCGTGCCACCGACTCGAATCAACCGGAAATATATCCCCGATCCTGAAAGTCACCTTGTCTGTGGGCTTGCCTTTCTGAGCAACCAGCCGCTGCCGGATAGCGTCGAGTACCTCAGGCTTGAGAACCTTCTCTGCAAGCATTCCAAGCTCAGGCATGGCAGACGCAGCCTCCCTAAGCAAAAACGTAAAGTATCGATGTTTGGCCAGTATTTTTTCATCATCAGGCGTCTTACTGAATAGGATGACGACCTCTGCCGAGTCCACAAGGAAATGGCTTTTGGTTACCCCTTCTGATTTTTTCTCACCGAGACTCATAGCGGGACATTTCACAAATAGTTGGCCTTTGTTCTTCTTCTGAGTGGTATCTCCCAATTCGATGACATCGAGGAAATTCCCCTGTGCGTCGCAGTTTATGACCCAGCGTACATCTTTGGCCGCGAAGCCAGGTTCGGGGGCTGATGGCAAGTGTGTGCGAGCGTAATTGATCAATAGTTCCAGCATCAGTCTGCCCTCCTTATGCCCTTTAGAACATCTGCACTTTCGTAAGCAGGAACCCTAAGTTCCCCTTTCTGGACGCTTGCACGAAAAAGACTGATTGAACATTTATCTTCACTAGCACCCGGACGGGAAAGATCGAAAACATCATACAGCATCAGTCCCAGCTCCATGTCCAGGGAGATACGCTCAGCCTGTGGTGCCTGCGGTTCTACCAGTTCAAAGTATGCAGGGAATTCTCTACATCCAAAATACGGCTGGTACATACACTTCCCGTATGCAGCACGACGACGGAATTGAGCCTCCAATCCCTGGAGCGTGTTTTCAAAACCCGGCCATGGCCTTATGTAGGCGTGCAGACGATAACGCACATCCTTGAGCGCCATAGTCTGTCGTTGAGTCCGCCCTTTCTCGTCTGAGCCTGTCAGAGCGCGATCGCCATCAGCCCATATAGGTTCCGGGGTTTCTTTTCCATCCATCCAGCGGAGTACGGCATTTACTGAAATCTTTTCCTTTACTTCGTTCCGGCGCAATGCAATGTAACTTGGCGGCGCGAGAATCTCAATGCCGGTTAGCTGCCAGCGGAATTCCTTGCTCTTGCAGTAGATTGCATCATAAATCCCACGTGCCGCAGAAGGCGTGATAACGGGGTAGCTGAATCGTTCAACCTTGAAAACAGGTTGCGAAAAGCAAGCTAAATCACCCCATACATCCAAGACCTGATCCTTTGCTTCCATATTCCCTCCTTTCTTTAGGGTTTATCCAATAAGACAATCCATTGATGATGGCGGAACAAGCCCTCTCAGACTGTCGTAATGTTCCTTCCTCAGATAGATGAGCCAGTCATCCGAGTATTCCCCACGCTTAACAGGGGCACGTTCAACATACTGCCATATGGGGGCTTCTTTTTTTGGCCTGAAAATACTTATTGCATAAGGCCGTACCCGGTTGATCCAGTGACGTGTTAGTCCAGTGATGTGAACTTCGGCGATCATTTCCTCAAAG
>JAPLJA010000285.1 GCA_026388815.1 Pseudomonadota bacterium | reverse complement strand
GCTTAGCCATTGCCCGGCAGTTTGTCAAAGCCCACGGAGGGGAGATTCGTGCGGAGAGTGAAATCGGCAAAGGAACCTGTACGACCTTTTCTTTGCCTGTTGCTCCTTGAATTACACTCATCATTTGGCACTCGTCATTTTTCCTTGACCTTTTAACCACAATTTATAAGACTATAAAAAAACAGAGGAGGGGTTTACAGATGAAGAGAAGAAACGTTTTTCCAAAGACAATCCTTGCTTTCCTTGTACTGATTATGCTTTTACCACACACTCATGCCCTGGGAAAAGAAGTGGAACCTATGAAGGAACAGGCGAAGGCGGAAACAAATCCCATGATGACGCAGATGAAACTGATCGAAGCCTGCCAGGACAAGGTCAACGGTGGGTATTACCATGCCTGCTCGGAAGACCTGACTCAGGTAACTGATAAAACGAAGTACGCCCTTGACCAATATAAGCTCGCCCGCGTACTGAGCATGAGTTCTCTTGCCGGAAATAAAGCGATGGCAAAGGCAGCAGGAAAACTGCTCGACCTGACCATTGAAAAGTTTGAAGACAGGAAGAACGGGGGTTTCTACGCTGCTGCCAAGGAGGACTGGACCATTGTGGATACAACCAAGGATACTGCTCTCCTCGCTGAAAGCGACGGCCCCATTCTCCATTACTACGAGGTTTGCCTTGATGACAAGTACCTCCTCAAGATGTTTGAACTCTTAAACCTCCTCTATGAGAAGTGCTGGGATAAGAAGAACGGTGGGTTCTTTGATTCATTTCAGGAGGACTGGACACCCAAGTCGAAGGTGAAGAGCCTGCAAACGCAGATGGCAGTTCTTCAGGCACTGGTGGGGGCATGGAAGGATGGGATTGATTCTCCCTATGCCACAAAGGCAGAATTCTATAAACAGAAAGCACGGGAACTGGTCGCTCTTATCCTGCAAAAGATGTGGGATCAGAAGCATGGCGGATTTTACACCAGTTGCAATGAAGACTGGTCAGTCAAAGATGCAACCAAAGATCTGCAAGCCCATGCAGCAGCCATCTCTTCCCTGAGCTTCCACTATAACAATATAGGGCCATGCCTCTGGGGACCGAGAAAAGGAAGTCATGCCTATACCGGAAGACCTGTACCATCGCAGTATTCCTTCCGGGGGCCTGCGCCCAATCCTCTCCCCATTAATGATGAGGCATATCAACTGGGAAAAAAGATTATCGAAACCTCCTTTCTCGTCATGGATAAATTCTGGGATAAGGAGCAGGGGGGATTCTATACCTCCTGTACGGAATCGTGGGAGCCGAAGAACAGAAATAAATCTACCATCGGAAATGACGGTATTGTTTCTGCTCTCAACATTCTCTACCGGCTCACCGGATTCCCCGAGTTCCGGGAGAAGGTCTCTCAGATCGTGACGGTCATGACCGAGAAAGCGAGAGATTCCAAGAACGAGGGCTACTACGATGAATATACCCCTGACTGGAAGCCGCTCAAAAAAGAGAAATCTTTTA
Source organism: Pseudomonadota bacterium (assembly GCA_026388815.1). Taxonomy (GTDB): domain Bacteria; phylum Desulfobacterota; class WTBG01; order JAPLJA01; family JAPLJA01; genus JAPLJA01. The sequence goes on along the minus strand of JAPLJA010000285.1, from coordinate 2,184 downwards.
CGGTGAATGTTGAAGCACCAATGCTTATGACCATGCTTCAGGCAACGATGAAGGCTCCCCCCATACCGAAGACGATGTTCCGGGTCTGGCTTGAGCCCTCACATATCACCATAAAGGATGGGGGTAGTTGTGAATATAAGGTGACCCTTCAGAACCAGGGATTTTCTAAAGAGAAGGTGAGGATCGGTGGACTTACCGCCCTTTCGCGCTGGATGACCCCCGGGGAGAGTTCTATAGATTTAGAGCCAAATCAGGTCTTCACCTATACCCTCAAGGTTCAGCCGCCTGCAGGGTTGAAAGGGAAGACCTACCCCTTTGAGGTAACGGTGATCCCGGAGAGCAATGCCGGGCAGTACTTCAGTGAGATTGCCACGATTACGATTGAGTGATTGAGCGTTTTAAAACCTAAGAAGCAGGAGGGGATTATGGACACAAAGAAAGTATTGATTGCCGGTGGGGGAGGACACCTGGGGAGTGTTGTTGTCAAGGTAGCAGTACAGAAAGGCTATGGGGTCCGTGCCCTCGACAGGAATCTCGACCGGATCAAGGAAATGGAGAGCCAGGGTGTTGAGATGGTAATCGCCGATGTAACGGATAAAGAATCGCTCCGCCCGCACGTAAAAGGGGTGAGTGCAGTAGTCAGCGCTATAGGACTCTGGAGGGAAGTTCCTCCGTATACCTTTGATACAGTGGACCGTCAGGGGAATATCAATCTCTTTGAAGTGACCAAGGATGAGGGGATCAAGAAGATTATCTATGTGAGCCTCCTGAATTGTGAAAAGGCAAAGAAGGCAAAGGTGATGCTCGCCAAGCGGGCAGTTGAACTGTGGCTGGAGGGAAGCGGCCTTGACTATACGGTCTTCCGTCCCTCCGGTCTCTTCCATGACTTTGTGCAAGTATTTCGCCCCCAGATCCTCAAGGGGATGGTGAGGGGACTGGGCGACGGTTCACTCAAGATGCAGCCCCTGAGCCCTGAGGATTTGTCTATCTGCATGGTAGACTCCCTTGAAAATCCCAAGGTGAGCAAGAAGATCTTCAATATCGGCGGTCCGGAGATCTTCACCTATGATCAAGCTATAAAAATGGTGGCGGGTTACTTGGGGAAACAAGATTTCAAAATCTCCTACTCGCCCTTCTGGGTTGCTCAAGCAATGGCCTATATAATGAACTGGATCAAGCCGGGCAGCTTTCTCCAGCCTGACTGGATCGAGCTGCTCACCTTCCCGAGCGTCGCTGACCCAAAGCCCATCAAGGAAACCTTCGGTATCGAGTTGAAAGGGATCAAGGGGTATCTGGAAGAACACCTGAAGCAGAAATGAGCAGGGGTGGGCGAGCCGACGGTTCGCCCCTACTCAAATCTCTCCCTCACTCAGAACATCTTTAGAAGAGAGAGATGCAGGTTGTCAGGCCAGAGGAAATCCCCTGTTCCAGGCCCTTGCAGGAAGCAAGGTAGAGATCAACCACCTCATGGCTCCTTCCCTGCAGATGTCCCCAGGCCAGAAAGATCACGAGCATGAGGAGCGTAATAAACCCCATCCCTAAGATATTGCTCAATCTGTTTTTTGCTATCGTCTTACCGTATTCCATGATTAACCTCCTTGGTTTAAACCTTTTTCCTATGCTGCATTATCCAATAGGAATGTGAAGGAATTATGGAAGGAGTGTAAAAAATGTGTAAAAGTTTGGGGAGTGAGGAATTGAGGAGTTGAGAGTGAAGGAGTGGAAGAGACTACCCGCCTTTGGCGGGCCTTCGGTCTATAAAACGTTTGGTCGTTCTTACGATAAAATTTACCGCAGGAGCGGCCTCCGGCCTTTGGTTTCAGGTGGGGAGAAACACAGGCCCGCCCTTACTAATTGAGAAAGTCTACTGCGTCATCTACCAGTTTCTGATACAGACGTTTAGAGTTGAAGATGATGTAGGCGATGAATGCCGCGGCTCCTATATAACATATCGAGGCGCCGATGGGATGGTGATGGTAAAGCAAATAGCTACCACTTGCTGCCCCAATGGTACCAATTGCCAAGCAGGTGAGCCTGATGCGGAGTTTCCATCGGGAGCCTTTGGGATGGAAATGAATATAGTGAAACCAGGACACATTTCTTTTTTTCATTTTAATAGTATAGCTGAACACATCAATTCTGTGAAGAGAATATCTTCTGTATCTCAGGTACGAACTTCAGTGT
>JAPLJA010000021.1 GCA_026388815.1 Pseudomonadota bacterium | reverse complement strand
AATGTGACCATACTCTTCAGGATCATATTTTTCCCAGAGGCCGCCTTGACCCCTGAAGGTGGCAATACCGCTCTCTACCGACATGCCGGCACCGGTGATTGCCACGATCCTTTTCGCTTTTACAATATCCCGTGCCGCTCTTGTAATTAATTCTTCCATCGCTTTCTCCATTTATCAGATCATGGTTAGCTGTCAGCTTTCAGCTATAAGTTTTTATATATTGAGCTGAGGGCTGATTGCTGAACGCTGAAAGCTATGTCAGCTTGGTTTTTTATATGTCACATTTCAGTCCTCTTTGCAACTATCTTCAAGGTTAGGCTTGCCAGGTTCTTTTAAGTGTGATAATCGGAAAAGGTTTGTTGTAAGGTGGGTAATAGAGTGACAACAAAATGGAGGCTAAAATGACGAAAGTGTTTGTCAGCGAAATACGAGAGAATGATACCGTAGAGAGCATATTTTTAGTAAAGGAAAAGATTTTTGGTTCAACCAAAGAGGGGAATTCATACCTGAGCCTGAAGCTGATGGATAAGACGGGTGAGGTCAATGGAAGGGTATGGAATAATGTGGAAGCATCGACAAAGTCGTTTGACAAGGATGACTTTGTAAAGGTAAGGGCACGTGCTGTAAGTTATCAGGGAATTCTCCAGTTGAACATCAACGAGATAAGCCGTCATCCGGAAGAAAAGGTGGATCTGAAGGACTTTCTCCCGGAATCAAAAAGAGATGTTGAAGAAATCCTCAGTGAATTACAAGAGGTGATCGAGCAGGTTAAAAATCCTCACCTGAAAAAACTGCTTCATCTCTTCTTCACCGATGAGGATGTGATGACGGGGTTCAAAAAGGCACCGGCAGCCAAGGGACTCCACCACTGTTACCTGGGAGGGTTGGCTGAACATACCCTGAGTGTGGTAAGGCTTATCCAGGGCGTTATCAAGCGATACGAAGGGATAAACGCTGATTTGCTCATGGCGGGGGGAATCCTTCACGACATAGGAAAGGTGAAGGAACTCAGCTATACAAAATCTTTTGATTATTCTGACAGTGGAAGGTTACTTGGCCACATCATGCTGGGAGTGGAGATGGTGGAAGAGAAGATTCAACAGATTCAGGGATTCCCTGAAGAACTTTCCATGCTGTTAAAACATCTCATCATCAGCCATCATGGTGAGTACGAATACGGGTCGCCGAAGAGGCCGAAGACGCTTGAAGCCTTAATTCTTTACTACCTTGATGACCTTGATGCAAAGGTGGAGAGCATGCAGAGTTTTATTGAGAAAGATCCGGATGAGCATAAGAAATGGACGGCTTTTCACCGCACATTTGAGCGCTTCATTTATAAAGAAGGAGGAGAAAAAGGAGAGGGAAGATACAGTAGGGGAGCTAAAAAGACCGGGGATGATTGATGCTCTGGTGCCTTCTGTCACTTGGCTCAGCCCTGTTCCTTTCTACTACCGATGCCTTAAGCAAGAAGGCGATGCAATCGGAAGATGAGTATATTATCTCCTGGGTACGGATAGGATATTCTTTACCCTTTCTGCTTATGTTCCTCCCTTTTGTAACCTTCCCTCATCTTGACAGAATCTTCTGGTTTACTACTGTGCTTTCAGTTCCTCTGGAGATTATTGCCCTGCTTCTCTATGTCAAGGCAATTAAAATTTCACCTCTGTCGTTAACCATTCCATTTCTTGCCTTCACCCCCGCCTTTCTGGTTGTGACTGCTTATCTCGTTCTGGGTGAGAAACCGGATTGGTCAGGTCTTATCGGAATTTTCCTTGTGACCCTCGGCGCTTATCTCCTCAATATCAGCGAGTGGCGTAATGGTTGGCTGGAACCCTTGAAATCGCTCAAAAGAGAGAAGGGTTCGTTCTTCATGGTTATCGTAGCTTTCATCTACAGCATTACTACCACGCTGGGTAAAAAGGCCGTTCTCCATTCCTCTCCCATAGGGTTCGCTGTTATCTATACCTTCATTCTTTCGCTGGTCCTTTATGCCATGGTATGGATCAGGTCTGGTCGGGGCTTTCCCTTAAGGAAGGGTGTATTGAAATACGCCCCTACATTGTCACGAAATGGTTTATTCTGGCTAATCGGCCTTTTCTATGCCTCGATGCTTGCCTGCCAGTATTATGCCTATACCCTGACCCAGGCCTCATATGTGATTGCCATCAAAAGGCTTTCGCTCATCATCGGTATTATGTACGGGGGCATTTTCTTTAAAGAGATACATATAAGGGAGAGATTGTTAGGTGGTGCGGTGATGCTGATGGGGGTGATATTGATTGCGGTGTTTTAGCCCACAAAACTCTTGACACTATACAAAATTTAGTAATATTATGTGGGTGCATTTCGATCGACTTACAGCCTGGCAGTCAAATATAAACCTGCATGGCAACATTTGGCCATGGAGATGATTATTGACCGGCTATAATCCTGACCTTCATCACCGTCATTCAATCCGCCTTCAGGGGTACGATTATTCAAAGGTAGGGGCATATTTTGTAACGGTATGTACGCAGACCCGTGAAGGCTTATTCGGGCAAATTCAGGATGGCGAAATGGTTGTGAATGACGCAGGGCGGATGGTTGTATCTGTGTGGAACGATTTACCGAAGCATTATTCGGGCGTCGACGTGGATGCATTCGTTATAATGCCAAATCACATCCACGGCATTATTGTAATTACCAATGGTGTAATGCCCGATGAAAAGATGTACCCGCCCACGGCGGGCCTTCGGTCTTGTGTAGGGGCAGGGTCGCCCTGCCCTCATCCGGATGGGGTAACCAAAAAGGGCGCGGGAACCGCGCCCCTACGAAGGTCATTGGGACAGGTGGTTGCGTATTTCAAATACCAATCGACCAAATCAATCAATCAATTTTCCGGGACGGTGGGTTCGCGTTTATGGCAGCGCAATTATTATGAACACGTCATCCGCAATGAAAAAGAATTGAACGGCATCAGGGAATACATTATGAACAATCCGATACAATGGGCGTTGGACGAAGAGAATCCGGATTTGATCACAGAGAGCCAGGGCGCCCTGATGAACCGGAAAGGCCTACCCGCAAGGCGGGCCTTCGGTCTTATTTACCCGCAAGGCGTCCGCCGTAGGCGGATTATGTAGGGGCAGACCCGCGTGTCTGCCCGGGATGGGGAATGGACATTATTCATTGGGCGCACACACAGAATGGCAGAGGCGTATTGCAATACGCCCGTAATTCGAATATTGCGTAGGGGCAGGGTCACCCTGCCCTCATTGGAAAATCGCATGAATGTTCAGGGCGCGGCAACCGCGCCCCTACGTAAAACGTTTGGTCCGCCAGCGGCGGATAATCTTTTTGGGCGCAGCAAGCGGCGCCCCTACGATATGTGGAATTAAAAATGGGGGTTTAAAATGAAAAACCGAATCCTTTCTTTAACCGTAATGTTGATGTTCTTCGTGTCCGGCCTTGCCTTTGCCGGCACCATCAACCTGCCCCAGACCGGACAGGAAAAATGTTATGACACCTATGGCACGGAGATACCATGTGCTGGAACAGGCCAAGACGGGGCGATCCAGGCAGGGGTTGCATGGCCAGAACCCAGGTTTACCGATAACGGCGACGGGACGATGACCGATAACCTCACGGGATTGATGTGGACGAAGGATGCGAATCTTTCACGTGGCGACTGGTATCAGGCAGTTGACTTCTGCAACAATCTTGACCTAGGCGGCTATACAGACTGGCGCCTGCCGAACGTGAATGAATTGGAGAGTCTTGTCAATGCAAACGAAGCCAACAGTGCCCCCTGGTTAAATACTCAGGGCTTCACAAATGTGGATTTCAACTATTACTGGTCTTCTACGAGCGACACCGACCGTCAGGGTGGCGTGTGGATCGTCTGTATGTGCTATGACCAAGTGACCCGCAGAAATGTGTCCCCCGGCTCCGACTGGGTCTGGCCTGTTCGCGGCGGAGAAACCACTTCTTATCCTGCTCCTGTTTGGAAAACGGGCCAGGCCGAGAGTTATTACAGCGGCGATGATGGCGACCTGGAGCGCGGAGTCCCATGGCCATCACCCCGCTTTATCGACCATGGAAACGGCACGGTAACGGATAACCTCACCGACCTTATGTGGACAAAGAATGCGAATCTGCCCAATGGAAAAAAGACGTGGCAGGGAGCGCTGGACTATGTGTCCTCTCTCAATGCAAGCCACTACCTCGGTTACACCGACTGGCGCCTGCCTAACCGAAAAGAGCTTTTTAGTCTTATAGACCGTTCCCAGTATAATCCGGCTCTGCCTGCTTCCCATCCTTTTACTTATGTTCAGGCCAACTATGACGGCTATTACTGGTCCTCTACTACCGGCCCCAGCAGTGCGCGCAGCGCGTGGCTCGTCGATATGTGGCTTGGCTACGTGGGGGACAACGGTAAGTCCTCCAGCAACTATTACGTGTAGCCTGTGCGCGGTGGACAGATCTCTTTACAAGAAGGGCAGCCACCGAGTATACCGCCCGCTGAGAAAAACAGATTTGGGTCATTAACTCCTTTAGGAGCATTTAATTCAGATCGAGATACCTATATCATTTCTCATGGATGGAATAGAGCTGATTCAACTGCCGACTGTGATATGGATGGCATCCCAGATGACCAAGATATACCCTGTTGGGAGGAAGATATGGGCGCGGCCATAAAGCAGATAACAGGGGCTAATGTTTTATTATGGAATTGGCAGGAACAAGCCAAATCATCATGTAGTTGGGGCAATTATAGAGTTGTTTGCGCCCCTCGAACCAAGGTTCCTACATCGGGCAAATATCTAGCCGAATCAATTCAGGAAAACATACCTGCACCTGCTGACTATAATAAAGATATTCACATGATCGGCCATAGTTTAGGAGCAATGGTTATAGTTGTAGCTGCAAAGGAGATAACCGCTAATTTAAGAGATAATATAAAAAGCTTAACCTTACTTGATGCACCGCTTACATCTAGCGATCTTAATGATGAGGATTTTTTAAAAGAAAATAGAGATATTTTTGTAGATAATTACATATCTCAATATAGTAGATCTTTAGATGTAGCAGATACCAATGTCAATCTCACGCGTTCTTATGAATCCAGAGACTGTGTAGATTCAGACAAATGGTATTCAGTAGACAAAGCAGACACGCATGGCTATGCCTATGTCTGGTATTACAGTTCAATTAGCAATTTTGCAAATCAATACATTTTATGTGATGCATCCATTCCAAGCTCACTTGCAGTAGGTGGATTCAATTTTTTAAATTATCATGACAATATAGTGAAAGATTATGTTCAACAGACAAATCTTTCAAGATGGGAAATTATTCCCTTAGAAATTTATATACAAGGTGGAATCAAGTGTATCGACGAAGGGAATTTTTATTGCAATGAAGAACCAAGCGATGCACAAGCAATAAATGATTATGCCTATAATAACGTCCTCAATATAACCGTTGAAAAGGCTTACACATTCAAATCGTCAAATGATGCATCAGCATTTTATACCAATAAAACCGGTAACGCCATATACGATGGACAAACTGGAACAATAAAATTAATAACTCATTCAGATGCGATCGTATACACTGAAATCACTATACCTAACGATGTCACATCCTTGCGATTCAGTTATGAATTCTTAAATCAAACAACAAACGGCATTTTAGATGCTTTTATTGACGATGTTCCTGTTTTTACCGCATACAGCGAAGACGACTATGGGAGCAAAAAGAATTCATACTGGATAGACATAACCTCATTTGCTGGACAAACAGTAAGCCTAACTTTCCGATTATCAAATCCTGATGACACACAACCTGGAGAAATTAATCTCGATAATATACTTTTTGCTCAGATTCTACCAGCCAACAGCGAAGAGACACTGATTCAGCTTTCCTCCTTCACCGCCAACCCCTCTGATCGAAAGGTTATTCTCACCTGGTCCACCGCCTCCGAAATCGATAACGCCGGGTTCAACCTTTATCGGGCTGAATCCACAGACAGCGAGTATATAAAGATCAATTCAAGCTTGATTCCGGCACAGGGTTCTCCCACGAGTGGCTCAACCTATAATTACATTGACAACAACGTGCAGAACCGCAAGACCTACTACTACAAGATCGAAGACATTGATCTTAACGGAGTTTCAACATTACATGGACCGGTATCAGCTACTCCCCGTGTAATTCACAATTTGAGGTAATGACCATTAACGATTTACCATTCACCATTCACGAATATGCGGGCCGGTGAGTGCAACACCGAGAAGAACAAACGTAAATCGTGAATCGGGAATCGTAAGTCGTAAGTCGAAATAAGAATAGGTGAGACAGGAAAGGTGAGATCAAACCTATAGTGAAAAGATTGTATTCCCGTAGTCTTTCTTTGTTATAATGACTGTGGTAGAAGGGCGCGTGGTAAGACAATATGAATACCATAAGTAACTTAGGCGTTACGGACACAGAGAAAATTGCCTTGGAAGAGATTATAAAAGATCTAAAAAGAGTGTGGCCTGAAGCAGCGTTCAAACTCTTTGGCTCAAAAGTTAAAGGCACCAATGATCCTGAATCCGATTTAGACCTGCTTATAGAGATGCCCTGTACCGTTACAGAAGCGATAAGACGTGAGATCATTCATAAAGTCTTTGAAACTAACCTTACCCATGGAAGCAACATAAGTGTTTTTATCGTATCAAAACAGGAATGGGAAAACGGCTTGTTATCCGTGTTGCCGATCCACGCCTCTATTGAAAAAGAAGGGATACCTCTGTGAAGCAGGATGAGAAGCTTAAAGAGGTCATCCGCTACTGGCGGGAAAAATCACAGGAGTCGCTCGATGCAGCCAGAGACGAAATGGAAGCCAGTCGTCTCGCGTTTTCGGTCAATCGAATCTACTATGCCTGTTTTTATGCAGTTAGTGCCTTTTTGCTTTCCGAGAATCTGCAATTCACCAAGCATTCCGGGGTTAAAGCTGCTTTCCACCAGCATCTTGTAAGACCTGGCAGGGTAAGTCTAGCAGGTTGCTGAAAAACTCTTCATTTGAGCATTTTTAAATTTAGCCTGTGCTGTTCTTGTGATAGGATGCCGTAACAATAACGAATGGAGGCATCCATGAGAGGAAGACCTGAAAGACAAGCTACCATGCTTAGCTTC
>JAPLJA010000274.1 GCA_026388815.1 Pseudomonadota bacterium | reverse complement strand
TGATCGGGGTGAGGTAAAGCTCAGGTGCTTCTCCTCCCTTGAGCAGCATGAACTTGGCAAGACCGGAAACTCTGATCCCGAGGCCGGTTTTAAAGCGGAGCCGGATCCAATCAGTATAGTTTCTTTTAACTAATTTCACCTGCTGGTCAGGCAGAATCAGCCAGAATTCATTTTCCCCTTTTGGCCTGAGCTCAAAGTTGATTCTCATTTCTTCCCGGTTTTTGCTCAAGGTGTTTTCAGGACCGGGGATATATGATATCCAGCCTCTCTCAGTTCTCTCCAGAGGAAGCTCAATCCCACCCGTATGCTTCCCTTCGGCTCCCTTTGTACGCCAGTAGGTAAAGCTTCCCTGTGAACCTCGCAAATCCGGGACGCACATCGCGCTGAGTTCAGTACCATAAAATTTTTCAGGGGGGAAAGTGATCGGCACGCGAATGATCTGGCTGAAGATCCAGTGATCTCCGAGGATCTTCCAGAACGGCTGGCTTCGGCGCAGGAGCTGGATTTCTGGCTTTTTAAGGGGAATTCTATAGCTGCCAATGGCGAGGAACTTTTCGAAGGTGTGAATTCTTGTAGAGCTGAGCACGGGGAGATAGCTGTTTCGATCAGGGGTGAGAAAGTCAAAGATATTGTGTTTGCCGGGATTTACCCCCGTGGCAAAGCTTGACCAGGCAACCGGGCTCATCGCCGGGAGGGTGGTCTTTAGCCTTCGGAAGCTGCCCTCTTTGCTGAGCTTTTTGAAATTGGGTAGCTTGCCCTCAGCCATAAATTTTTCACAGAGTGACGGATCAAGCCCGTCCAGACCCAGGACGATCACCCGCTGTGCATAGGGGTGGTTGCCCTGCTTTTTGACCTGAATGAATCTTACCAGACTGCGAACTGGGAAAACCAGTACCGCAGCCATTGCAGCAAGGATTGCGAAGAAGAAAGCCATGAAAGAACCAAGGATAGCAAATCCTGCTCCCGGACCGATATAGGCATGTACAGGGGAACTTATCAGAGAAATGAGAAAAATAAGGACGACAGAGAATCTTTTAGACATTTACTTAATTATAACAATCGAAAGAGGGAATTGGCAAGGGAAAGGAGGTAATATCATGGGGGTGCATATAAAAAAGCCCCGTTGACCTCATAATTATAAGCGAAAAGTCAACGGGGTCTCTTTTTTAATTGAATCTAAAAGGCGCCTTTCCTTACACTTCTCCTTTGCTGGTCTGCCTTCTCCTTTTGAGCATAAAAACAGCCAAGGAAACTAAAACGAGAATGAGTATTATCAGCCCCCAGCGGGAAGTGGCGGGGACCGGAATGGTGGAGGTGGCAAGGTATATATTATAAGATCCATCTGCGGTTGAGGCATAGGCAATCCTTGGCCCATATTTTATATCATCTGACTCATAAAGGCCGGTATAAGAGCTTATCACTGGATAATCACCAAGTGTATTTACCTGGGTTATTGTTCCGCTGGAGTTCCAGACAAAAATTGCCGAGATTCCATTTGTCAGTAAACTTTTAGGGTCACTGATAATATTAATATTAGAAACGAAAGTGATAAATTTACCATCCTTGCTGATCTGGGGGTTACGGCATGCTCCCCCGGACACCGAGGTACTGGTTATCTGGGTTAGGGCATTTGTGTTGTTTGCAGCGTAGGTACCAGTATAAGTCCAGAGGAAGATCTCGGGATTATTATCGGGATTCTTACCCACTGATAAATCCCTATCAGAGACAAAGGCGATTTTCGTCATCGTAGTCGTTTCTGTAGTCGTCGAAATGGTATAGCTGGTAACAGAAGGCTCAATGGAACCGATCCCTCCTGAGGATGAGGCAATCTGGGTTGTACTTAAATCGCTCTTGTTCCACAGGTAGAGCTCATAGTTGGGGGGGGAGTCAGGGTTTTTACCACTAAAGGCAGTGCCAGTGGTTTCCTTAGTAGCAAAGGCCACTAAGGTACCATCATAATTTATGGAAAAGGCTGTATCAGGAGCATAGGTACTTGTGGTGGATGTGATCTTGGTAAAAGTACTAGGATCATCCCACAAATAGAGCTCATATGAAGTGTCTAAACCACCTATAGAAAAATCTTTATTTGATCTAAAAACTACCTTTGTCCCATTGCCGCTGATCTTACAAGCATTAATATCGTTGGATCCTGTAGCTATAGGTGTCGTACTCCCACCTGATGTCCAGAGCATAAGAGACTTATTCGTACTAGCATTAATATAGGCAACCCTGTTCCCCGTAAAGTTGATCGAGGGTAACGTGTTATCTACATCCCCGGAAGCTAAAGTGGAGATTTTGGTAATGGTTGAAGGGGAAGTCCAGATGAATATCTCTTTCGAAGTACCGTTGCTACCGAGACTGACCGTGTTCGACCAGAAGGCAATCTTGGCTCCATTTCCGCTAATTGAAGGTCCCTGGGTAGCTCCAGTCGTTGTATTAGTAAGGTTGTTGTTGTAATAATCTCCATAGGTATACCCGGCAGCGTAGGTAACAGGCTGATTGAGTGAGAAGAGTAATAGGAAAATACTAAGACACAATGTCACTGAGAATTTCCTTTCTATTGTAATTTTCATTGTTCTTGCCTCCTCCTTACCATTTTGGCAGAAAGAATCTATCCATAACTTACCCATTTGTCAAGCTTTTAATTAGGCTTGTCTAAGCCGAGTCAATATGTCAGTTAACTGCCGAATAAAAATGTCAGTGTCTGTGTTTCATTAGGCGACACGGTAATCAACCAAAAATATTATATCTGATGATCCAGAAGAAAGCGGCTATACCGTCTTTCCAGTTAATCTTTTTCCCTTCGCTATAGTCTCTTCCACTATAGGATATGGGGACCTCGTAGATCCGGCACTTTAACTTGGCAAGCTTGGCAGTAATCTCAGGCTCAAATCCAAAGCGCTTTGACTTGATCTCCATTTTCTTAAGAAGGGAGCCTTTAAATACTTTATAGCAGGTCTCCATATCGGTGAGGTTTAGATTGGTGAACAGGTTGGAAAGGGTGGTGAGAAATTTATTGCCTACAGAATGCCAGAAAAAGAGTACCCGGTGAGGACCTCCTAAGAACCTTGATCCATACACCGCATCGGCTTTTCCTTCAAGGATAGGCCGGATAAGCGAATGATACTCCTGAGGATTATACTCAAGGTCTGCATCCTGGATGACCACAATATCTCCGGTAACCTCCTGAAAACCGGTCTTCAGTGTTGCCCCCTTCCCCTGATTTTTATCATGGAAAAGAATTTTCAGGTTATCCCCTCTTATCTCTTTAAGGATTTCCCGGGTACCATCCGTTGAGTAATCATCGACAACGATGATCTCCTTTTCTAAGCCCACTTCCTGAACCCTTTTTATAATCTCCCTGATAGTATTTTTTTCATTATAGACCGGAATAACTACTGATATCTTCAAGCACGCTCCTTTCCAAAGGGTCATGGTATGGTTTTCGTTGCTGTTCATAGTAATAATAATGTTTAATTATTTCAAGCCAATAAATTGAGGTGGCCAACTTGGAAAACAGCTGGTTGTTTGCTCAACGAATCGCCTTGTCCGATAAAGTGTTTGACAATTCTCCGCCCTTTAGGTTAAACATGACAAGTTATTCAATGGATGGTGGTTCGTAAGTGATGAAAGGCTATATCGAGATAGACTCTGAACTCTGTAAGGAATGCATGCTCTGTATAGAGGTGTGTACCAAGGGGCTGATTAAGAAGTCAGCCAAACTGAACCTTAAGGGATTTTATCACGTGATGTTTGAGGACAAGGAAAAGCAGTGTACAGGGTGTACCCTCTGTGCCATCATCTGTCCTGAGGCGGCAATTGAGGTGTACCGTGGCTAAGAGGCTGATGCGAGGGAATGAGGCAATCGGAGAAGCAGCAATTTTTGCCGGTTGCCGCTGTTATTTTGGCTACCCGATCACGCCTCAAAACGAGCTCATTGAATATATGGCGAGACGCATGCCTGAGGAAGGGCGGGTATTCATCCAATCAGAGAGTGAACTCGCTGCGATCAACATGGTCCTGGGGGCGAGTGCAGTAGGTGCAAGGGCTATGACCTCTTCAAGCAGCCCGGGCTTTAGCCTGAAGCAGGAAGGGATATCCTTCATGGCAGGTCAGGAACTCCCAGCCGTGATCGTTAATATCATGAGGGGAGGGCCGGGCCTGGGTAATATTGCTCCTGCCCAGTCTGACTATTTTCAAGCCACGAAAGGCGGGGGGCATGGGGATTATCACAGCATTGTTTTAGCACCTTCTTCCGTGCAAGAGATGGTAGACCTCACGATAGAAGCATTTCGCCTTGCTGACCTTTATCGCAATCCGGCAATCATCCTGGGTGATGGAATGCTCGGACAGATGATGGAACCCGTGGTGTTCCCGGAACACATGGAAAAAACAGAGTTTCCCAAAGAATACGCTTTAACTGGTGCAAAAGGCCGTCCAGGCCGCTTTATCTGCTCACTCATCTTAGACACGAAGGAAATGGAAGATCACAATTGGAAGCTCTTTCGCAAGTATGAACTGATCGAAAAGAGAGAAGTCCGTTATAAGACATTCAAGCTGGAAGATGCAGATATGGGGGTAGTGGCCTATGGAACGGCTGCGCGGATTGCCAAAGGTGCAATTAAGAGGGTCAGGGAGGAAGGGCTCAGGGTTGGCCTGATTCAGCCCATTACCCTCTGGCCTTTTCCTTCTCAGTTTATCAGGAAGACCAGCAGGAGAATTAAGGATTTCTTTGTCTTTGAAATGAGCACCGGCCAAATGGTGTATGACGTAAAGATTGCCCTTGAAGGAGAAGGAAGGGTTTATTTTCACGGGAGGCCAGGAGGAATCGTGACCACGCCCCTCGAACTGTCCCGCATAATTTCCAGGCACTACTACCAGGTCAAGAAGGGGAAAGAAAAGTGAAAAAGGTCTATGCCCGGCCAAAATCCTTCAAGCAGGGTATTTCCTTTCACTACTGCCCCGGTTGTGGGCATAGTATTATTCACAAGCTCATCGCTGAAGTTATTGATGAGTTGGGAATCCGGGAAAAGGTTATTGGCGTGCCACCTTGCGGGTGTGCTGTTCTCGCCTATAACTATTTAGATATTGACATGGTGGAAGCCCCTCATGGAAGAGGGGCTGCAGTAGCTACCGGGATAAAGCGGGTACTCCCTCATAATCTGGTTTTCTCCTACCAGGGTGATGGCGACCTTGCCGCTATTGGAACCGCAGAAACCATTCATGCTGCAAACCGGAGTGAAAATATCAGTATCTTCTTTATCAATAATGCAGTGTACGGTATGACCGGCGGGCAGATGGCACCCACAACCCTGTTAGGCCAAAAGACCTCTACCTCCCCTGCAGGCAGGGAAGCAAAACGGGATGGGTATCCTATCAATGTGTGCAAGCTTCTTGCGACTCTGAAGGGGGCGGTCTACCTTGAGAGAACTGCGGTCAATTCGCCCGCCAATATTATAAAAACCAAAAAGGCTATTACCCGTTCTTTCCAGATTCAACGTGAGAACCAGGGATTCTCGCTGATTGATATCCTTTCACCCTGTCCTACCAACTGGAGGATGAGTCCCATTGAGTCCTGTCGCTGGATTGACGAGGTAATGATAAAGGCATATCCCCTGGGAGTAGTCAAGGACGCTACGAAATAACATGTTGATTAAAACGGTCTTTTCCGGTTTTGGAGGTCAAGGGGTTCTGTCAATGGGGTACTGTCTGGCCTATGGAGCAATGCTGGAGGGGAAAAATGTAACCTATCTTCCCTCATATGGAGCAGAGGTTCGAGGAGGTACAGCCAATTGCACGATCTCCATTTCTGATGAAGAGATTGCATCTCCTGTTGCTTCGGAACCGGAATTCGTCGTGGCTATGAACCAGCCTTCTCTGATCAAGTTTCAGAATCAACTCCAATCAGGGGGGTTGCTTATGCTCAACGCTTCACTGATAGATACCTCTCCTACTCGCGGGGATATCGAAATTGTTGAAGTGCCAGCAACGCGGTTAGCCGAAGAGATGGGGAACAGCCGGGTGGCTAACATGATCATGCTGGGGAGCTTTATCAAGATGAGCAACCTCGTCTCTTTTGAAATGTTGATGGAGCACCTGAAAGAGATATTGGGCGAAGGGAAAACGCGGCTCCTTAAACTAAACAAGGATGCCCTGACCACAGGGTATAATTATATCTAAGAGAAGGGAGCGCTATGTGTATTAAACAACTCTCAGTAAGTCTGGAGAATATCCCGGGTAAACTCTCGGAGGTGAGTGAATGTCTGGGCAAGGAAGGGGTGAATATCCGTGCGATCTCAGTGGCTGATACCAGTGATATCAGTACGGTACGATTCATTGTAGATGATCCGGTGAAGGCAGTGAATGTCTTGAAGAGTTATGGTTATTCACCGAAAGAGACCGATGTGATTGCCGTGGAAACTCCCGATCATCCAGGTGGATTGAATGCCGTGTTGAAACCGCTTCGGGCAGCGCAGATCAATGTGCTCTATCTCTATCCCTTTTTAGGGAGGGTGAGTGATCAGGCGATCTTGATTGTGGGGGTAGACAAGATCAAGGAAGCCCAGGAGGTCCTTCAGAAAAACTGGGTCAGGGTGCTGGGTAAGGAAATTTACACCCTGTAGGAAATAAGGAGGATTATGTTTTACCAACAGTGTATGCGATGTGGAAGGATTCTGAAACCGGGAGCGCTGAAATACCTCGTGAGTATCAGGGTAGTAGCGGATTTCAATGGCGTAATCAATGAGAGTGAAGGCGATACGGAAGAAATGATCGGTGAAGTGTTGAGGCAGATCGATGATATAGACGCAGAGGAACTGGAGAGAGATGTCTACGAAGAATTAAATCTTGTCCTCTGTAAGAACTGCAAAGACCACTTTGTCAGAAACCCCCTCAATTCCAGTGAGGATGACCTCTCTCCCCTTGACCCCGACGCGACCGCTCCAGTTCATTGAGGTACATCTTCACGTAATACAGGGAGGGCCATGAGTCCTTTTGATATTCTCATTGTGATCGTTGTCGCCTTATGTATTATCAGAGGTGCGATGAAGGATGTGTCCCGGCAGTTATTTTCCCTCATAGGACTTTTTCTCTCCCTGCTCATAGCATCTCAATCCTTTCCCTGGATTATCCTCCGTTTTCCCATTGCAAATTCCCCGGGATTCGCCCACAGCATCTGGGCATTTGTTATTATCTTTCTCCTCTTTACCATCTTCATGAACCTCCTGTTCTGGTTCATACAGATGCTTTTAAACCGGCTTCACCCGACCATCATAGAGAGAATTGCCTCTGCCTGTTTGGGTATGGTAAAAGGGATACTCATCAGCTGTCTCATTCTTCTCATCGTTATTGTCTCATACCCCACCTACCGGCCGATCTGGAATTCACGCCTCATCTCTTTTTTCCTCCCGGCAGTTGAAAACCTTTCCCGTTTGTTCCCCCCCCAATTCAGATTTAACCATGAAGAGAAGTCAAAGGAGTTAAAACTGAAGAAATCCCTTGAGATACAGCAGCCATCCCAAATAAGGATATAGCGTGAGAGCAGTAATCCAGAGAGTAAAAGAAGCACAGGTCAGGATAGGAAATAAAACCGTAGGGGATATTGGCAAGGGTCTTCTGGTGCTGCTCGGGGTGGAACATAATGACTCCCTTGGAGATGTTCAGTATCTTGCTGCCAAGACCCTCGAACTCAGGATATTTGAGGATGATGCTTCGAGGATGAACCTATCCGTCCAGGATATCAGAGGGGAGATCATGGTGGTCTCTCAGTTCACCCTGCTCGGCGACTGCCGCAAGGGGAGGAGGCCCTCCTTTACCGATGCCGCACCTCCTCATCTCGCCAGAGACCTCTATGAACAGTTCATCTCCACCCTCTCGAAGTCTGACCTCAAGGTAGCAGTGGGGGAGTTTCAGGCAATGATGGAGGTGCACCTGACCAACGATGGACCGGTCACGTTTATTTTGGATAGCAAAAAAAGGTTTTAAGATTAATTGGGACTTCTTAATGGCATGAGAGAAAATACGGTAATGTCAAAACCAGACAAGGCCCGATGGTTACACAAATTTAAAGTTTGAGAAAGAAAGTAATGGGTGACAGAAATTGTCAAAGGTTAAGGTTTCTGGTCTTCAGCCAGAGGTGAAATATCCGAAATACTTCGGATATAACCCCAAAACAGGAGGGATATCCGAACTAAGTTCGGATTCAAACGAGTTAGGCGAAATCCCGACAAAGATCTCAAAGGTTGAATGTTCGGTGGGAAAATGATTACTCGTGAAAAGCTCGAATATGCTGCGAGAAACTATAACGGAGACAAATACTCTGAGGAGTTCTACACTTACCATCTAGGGGTGCTCCAAAATGCCCAAGACATTAGTGAATCCGTTAGCAGGGCGGTGGAGTATTTGTTTTTATGGAAATTAGGCAAAGTGCGATCAAGAAAAACGCCTTCAAGTTCTCAATTGAAGTTCTCAGATTCAAAAGGTCATCGGTATTACTCTATCCCTACAACAGAGACTCATGATAAAGTGATAAAGAAGGCAATTGAGAAGGGAAAATTGGAAATCGCAATTGCCTTTCGCAACGGAGCGGTAACTTATGATGAGGTTAAATCTTATGCAAGCAACCTTACATCCTCTACAATAGTATTACCAGCATTCTACGTACACGTATGGCATCCTGTTGAATACCCCATTCTTGACAAAAAGGTTTGGAAAGTCTTTCTTGACCAAAGAGGGAAACCAGTTTCTCTGTATACTAAACCTACGTCATGGAGTGATTTTGAAGCATATACAAGTTTCTTCAGAAAACTTGTTGATGATACGGGGTTAGATTGGAGGACTGTTGATCGCGGACTGTGGGTCCTTGGCGACCGTTTGAAGGTAAGAATGAATAGTCAAAGAGTAAAGCCCCTCCAAGGTAACAAGTTTACTTCATTGGATTATGACAACCGAGAAGAAAAACTAAACTGTGTACCAATTCCACTTGGCTTAATGAATCGGGCATGTGATGCGGTAGGTCAAAAAGTAAATAAGGTTCCGTTTAAGCACAGAGGGATAATGATTACTCATGAGTTGATTAGGATAACAATCGAATTATTGAGCGCAGAACCTACAAAAACACTTCTTCAAAATTGTCGCAATGATGTGAGAGAAAGAACTCCTGACGGACTTGATAAGCGTATCAAGGAAAGCCTCAATACAGATTTGAGGACAGCGAACATTATTTCTGATGTGCTTGAACAAGCGGGTATTGTAGAGGTTATTCATGTAATAAACCCACGGACTGGTAGGACAGTCAAAGGAACAAGACTACTTGAAGAATGGGATTGGCAATATTGCTTATAGACAGAACATCGCCTAACAGAGCGTATCTGGCTTCGGTTGACGCCTTCGCCCAAATTCCTCGCCTACGGGCTCGGAACTTCAGTTATGCTCGGAACGTTATGCGTAATGTTTTAGAGAAAATGTTATGACAAAAATTGTTGAACTTAAAATATCGATTGCCGGTTCTGACCCGGAAATATTCAGAACAGTTCAAGTCCCCATTTAAAAAAATACGGGGGTTGTCCCCACAATTTATAAGATTGATAGGATGGAGGAAGAACATGGATAAACTGTTTAAAGTCATTATTGCGAGTTTCATCGTAGTTTTATTAATCGCCTGTGCTACGAAAGAGGAACGCAGGCTATATACCATCGGTATTGTCCAGATGAGCGAAGATCCCCTTTTAGATGAGGCGCGCACGGGCGTTATCGATGCCCTGAAAGAAGAAGGCTTCATCGAAGGAAAGAATATCCGTATCGACTACAAAAATGCTCAGGGGGACATGCCTAACATTTCTCTTGTCTTGCGCAAGTTCATTGCAGACAAGGTGGATATGATCATTACCAACAGCACGCCCTGCATGGTTGCAGCGTCTGGTATCGTAAAAGAGATTCCGGTCGTATTTACCGTATCCTTCAGCCCTGAGCAGTTGAAGATGAAGGAAGCACCCTCAAATCTCGCCGGCGTCTATGATCCCCTGTACATGAATGATTTTGTCCAGCTCATGAAACGGGTTGTCCCGAAGCTGAAAGTGGTAGGCATCCCCTATAATCCTGGGGAACCAAATGCCAGCATGGCAGCAGAACACCTGCGCCAGGAGCTTAAAAAACAGGAAATCACACTGGTTGAAATGGCTGTTTCTGCATCAAGCGAAGTGCTTCAGGCTGCCCAAGTTCTTGCAAACAAGAAAGTTGATGCAATCGCTGTTTCTGCGGACAATACCGTCTATATTTCCTTGAGTTCTGTGGTGAAGGTAGCAGAGGAGCGCAAAATCCCCCTTTTTGTTACAGAACCGTTCCAGGTGCAGAAAGGTGCCTGCGCAGGGATTGGCGCCGATTTCTATCAGTGGGGAAAAGAGAGCGGCAAGGTTGCTGTCTTGATTATAAGAGGGAAGAGCGCCGGACAGATCCCTATCCAGTCGCTGAACAGTAAAGTGGTCTATGTGAACCTGAAGGCTGCAGAAGCCCAGGGCGTAACCCTTCCTCCAGACCTCCTCAAAGAGGCAGACAGAGTTATCAGGTAGATGTGGTTAAAGTTCAATCTGTAAGCCATCGTACGCCAGGTCTATCTTCAGAGGATAGGATTCTGCGTAAATCTGCAAGTACCTTCGCGTGTCCTGCAAAAATTGAAAAAGCGTTTCATCATCGTATGTGGGTTCGTTATGAAAAATACAGAGATGTTTTACCTTGGCTTTTACGCTCAGTTCAACTCCTACAATATTGCTTGCATGTCCCCAGTTCTCTTTCGAATACATCGCATCTACTAAAGAATATTGCGCGTCAAAGATGAGCACATCGGCATCCTTAAAAAAATCCAGGAAAGGATAACACTCATCATCAGCATCCTCCCTGTGCTCTGAATCGGTTGAATACACTATGATTTTCCCGTCCTTTTCGAACCGGTAGCCATATGAATCACCCGGATGATTCTGCCTCATGCCTTCTATGGTAAAGCCTGCTATTTCATACTCGCGCCCTTGCTTCAGAACATGAAATTTTATAGATGCGTTCATACCGCTCAGCGGTACGGGGAAATGCAGGTAGTTCTGCTGAGTTACAAATGCTTGCTCCAGTTCACGGTGGAACCCGTAGATATTCACCTGGTTACCAGCAATATAGGCTGGTGCAAAAAATGGGAAACCCTGTATGTGATCCCAGTGGAGGTGGGACATAACTATATGAAAAGTATGCGGTTTATTGCGTTTTCCTTGGTCTTTCGATTGTAAGACATAATTTCCAAAGTCACGTAACCCGGTACCGGCATCACACAGGATGCAATCTTCTCCGCTCCGTATTTCCACGCATGATGTATTGCAGCCGTAACTTCCACGCACAGAGAAAGGAAGGCTTGTTTCTATAAAGTCTTTTATTTGTCTTTCGGTTGCAACGGTGTGGGTCTTCGACTCTTTGACTGCTCTGTATATCTTGTTGCGGACAGCTTCTGCTGTGAGAGAGGCAGGAAGGGATCCGCGTGTGCCCCAAAAATAGATGTACACCATTAGGCTTCTTGCCGAAATATACCTTATGCTGTCCCGTTAAACCGTATCATCATCATAGTAATATCATCTGCTTGCGGTGTGTTAAGAGAAAAGCGTCCAATTTCTCCCATGACGCCATCGATGGTTTCCTGAACTGATTTACCCTGGCTTGCTGTGACTACCGTGATGAGTCTTCCCTCTGAAAAGAGTTCGTTTTTTTCATTCATCGCTTCGGTAACGCCATCTGTATAGAGGAAAAGGGAATCGCCCGGGTGTAAAACCATTCTTTCCTTTGTATAGGCAATTCCATACGTTATACCTACCACAAGCTCGGCTGTTTTTTCAAGGAAGGTCGCTTCCCTTCCACTTCCGATGATCAGGGGGGGATTGTGTCCCCCATTTGCATAGAGGACTTCCCCTGTTTGCGTGTTTAAGATACCACAAAAAATTGTGACAAACATACTGGAATCATTTCCCCCGCAGAGCTCGTTGTTCACCTTCATGAGGATTTCATCTGGCGTGCTCCCTGTTGTAGTGTTTGCCTTGATAAGGGTTTTCGTCACCATCATTAAAAGCGATGCGGGGATCCCTTTGTCGGAGACATCGGCAATAACGAAACAGAGATGGTCATTATCTATGAAGAAAAAGTCGTAAAAGTCTCCGCCTACCTCTCGTGCAGGTTCTATCATTGCATAGATATCGAATTCCGGCCTGTCGGGAAAGGGCGGAAACAGCTTGGGTAAAATGCTCATCTGTATATCATGGGCAATCTTTAACTCGCTCTCTATCCTCTCCTTGGCAGCGGTTGTTTCAGCAAGTTCCTGTATATACTTTTTGAGGGACGTTTTCATGTGTTCGAATGCCTCTCCGAGCCTTCTTATTTCATCGCCTGATTTCACCAGTGGGAGTTCTGTATCCAGATTTCCTGTGGCAATATCTGCAGTTGCATGTGCCATGGCGCTTAATGGTTGGGTGATTGACCTCGCGATGAGGATAACCAATATCAGGCTGATCAGAAAAACACTTACACAAATCACAAGTGAGTTGCGGATAACTCTGTTCACCATCTCTTTGAGATAACTGATCTTAATATCAATCCCTATGACATACTCTTTGCCACCTTTAGAAATAGTGGGAACAAAGATTGATCGGAATGTTCCCCATTGGTCGGTATACTCATCATAGTGTATCTTTTTATCTCTGAAGGCCTCCCTCAATCCTTCACTTGCATCTGTATACTCTTGAAGAAATTTGGTATGATCATTCTTGGCAAACTCCTCCTGTGTTGAACTGTCTGAGGTAAAAACAATTTTGTTGTCATGAATGATCATGGTATAGGCATATTCTACGTTTATTTTCCACGAAAATTCTGAAAGAGTAAGCAGAACTTTCATATATTCCGTCGGAGAGATCGGATGTTCATACGAAATTCTGTCGTGATAGGGATCTGCAAAAAGTTTAACGCCGTAAGCAGCCGTTAATAACCTGTCATCTACACCTTTCATTACCGATTTTTTTCCTATGGAATAGAGATACCCTGTATAGAGGGCAGTAGTTATAATAAAAATGGGGAGGATGGCTAATAATAAGAGGAATTTAATTTTTATTCTTTTGAGGGGTACCATAGTTCTTCCCCAAGACGGTTGACAAACTCGCGTTGAAATTGAATTGCAGAGTATTACGAACGTGAAAGGCTGTCAAGATGAGAAGGAAGCAGGTTTTTAGAGTGCCATGGAATAAAAAAACCCGCTCCTCGATGAGGAGCAGGCTTTATGTTCTGGCGGGAGCGACGGGACTCGAACCCGTGGCCTCCGGCGTGACAGGCCGGCGTTATAACCAGCTTAACTACGCCCCCGCAGTATCATAAACTAACGTGGTAGGCGGAACAGGGTTTGAACCTGTGACCCCCGGCGTGTAAGGCCGATGCTCTCCCGCTGAGCTACCCGCCCACATTACCTTTCAGAATATTCTTACCGGTTTACAGCATCCTTGAGTGCCTTGCCGGCTTTGAACTTAGGGACTTTTGAGGCACGGATAGTAATCTCTTTACCGGTTTGAGGATTTCTTCCCTTCCTCGCGGCCCTCTTGCTAACAGAAAAGGTGCCAAATCCAACTAAACTGACCTTATCCCCTTTCTTAAGGGCGGCAGTTACCCCATCGGTGAAAACCTTTAACGCCTTCTCAGCAGCAGCTTTAGAAATCCCTGCTTTCGATGACATCTGATTGATTATATCTGCCTTAATCATGTTTCAATCCCCCTTTCCTTTCTCAGGAACAGTTGAAGAAAAACTACACAATAAGCCTTTTTAGGAGTTAATCAGTATCAACCTGTTCAGGCAAAGTCAAGTGAAAACTTGACTTCAGCTAAGCTGAGGAATGATTTCAGACATCGGCCCAGGAGGCACGTACTGTTCAGTAATTTTCTCTCCTTTATTGACCGAGGGGAGAGATGCATCCTGCGTCAGGGACTTTTGTAATACTTCATCCATCTGTTCAACCAGGATAATGTCCAGGCTCTTAAGTATCTTATCAGGGATTTCCTTTAAATCTTTTTCGTTCTCCTTGGGGATGATCACCGTATAGATGTTACCTCGATGAGCAGCAAGGATTTTTTCCTTGAGTCCTCCAATGGGCAGGACTCTTCCTCGCAGGGTGATTTCTCCTGTCATGGCGATATCACTTCTCACCGGCATCTTGGTGAGGGCAGAAGCAATGGATGTTGCTATCGCGATCCCGGCTGAAGGACCATCCTTGGGGATAGCTCCTTCAGGCACATGCACATGAATATCCACCTTCCGGTAAAGATCTTTATTGATACCTAAATGATCAGTGCGTGAACGGACATAACTCATGGCTGCCTGTACAGACTCCTGCATGACATCCCCGAGTTTACCTGTGATTGTCAATTTTCCCCTCCCTGACATCACTGCAGTCTCGATCACGAGGAGTTCTCCACCCACTTCTGTCCAGGCAAGGCCGGTAGCAACACCGATTTCGTTCTTCTCTTCAGCTTTTCCATGGCGGAATTTAGGTACACCAAGATAGTGAGGAATATTGAGAGCCCCGATTTTAATCTTTGTATCTTTTCCCTTCCTCACCACCTCTTTGGCAATTTTGCGGCAAATGGAAGCAATCTCCCGCTCAAGATTTCTCACTCCAGCTTCTCTCGTATGCCTCCGTATAATGGTCAGGATAGCATTCTCGGTAAAGGACACATTCGAAAGCCCCAGGCCGTTAGCCTTGATCTGTTTGGGAATGAGAAATTTTTTGGCGATATTGAGTTTTTCCAGTTCGGTGTATCCGGCCAATCTGATGATCTCCATCCGATCCTGGAGCGGGGGGGGTATCTGATGGAGGTTATTCGCTGTGGTTATAAACATCACTTCAGAGAGATCATAATCAATATCAATGTAGTGATCATTGAACGTGTGGTTTTGTTCAGGATCCAATACTTCCAGAAGGGCTGAAGAAGGGTCGCCGCGAAAATCGGTGCTCATCTTATCAACTTCATCCAGAAGAAACACGGGGTTGTTTGATCCTGCTTTCTTCATGCTCTGGAGGATTTTACCAGGAAGAGCGCCGATATAGGTTCGGCGATGCCCTCGGATTTCAGCTTCATCCCTTACCCCTCCCAGCGACAGACGGACAAACTTTCTCCCGGTAGAACGGGCAATAGATTTAGCCAGGGAAGTCTTTCCCACTCCCGGAGGTCCTACGAAACAGAGAATAGGACCCTTTATCTTATTCACTAAGGTTTGAACTGCAAGATACTCAATGATCCTTTCTTTGACCTGTTGTAAACCATAATGATCTTCTTCAAGAATTTTTTCCGCTTCCGTTATATCAAGTTTGTTTTCCGTCTTTTCATGCCAGGGGAGTGAGAGAATCCAGTCTATGTAATTTCTCACCACAGCAACTTCTGCTGACATGGGAGGCATCATCTTCAGCTTCTTGAATTCCTTTGTTACCGTATTCGTTGCCTCTTCCGACATCTTTTTCTTCTTTATCCGTTCATCCAGTTCCTTCAGTTCAGCAGCAAGTTCATCCTTATCCCCCATCTCTTTCTGGATAGCCTTCATTTGTTCCGCAAGGTAGTAGTCCTTCTGGGTCTTCTCCATTTGCTTTTTGACCCGGTTTCTGATCCTGCGTTCGATCTGAAGGATCTCATTTTCTGACTCTAAAAATCCAAAAATCTTTTCTAACCTTTCCTGAATCTGTATGGCCTCCAGGATATGTTGTTTATCCTCAAGCTTCAGGGTGAGATAAGCAGCAATCGTATCGCCCAGGCGAGATGGGTCTTCAATGGAAGAAAGAGTGCTGATCATCTCAGGGGGGGCTTTCTTGCTTAACCGGACATAATTTTCAAATGACGTGATGATGTTCCTCATTAAGGCCTGCACCTCAGGACTTTTTCCTTGGAACTCATTCACCTCTTCCACGAGTACCTGAAAGAAGTCCTCATGAGGAATGTATTCCTTAATGAAGGCTCTCTTTTTCCCCTCAGCTAATACTTTGACGCTTCCATCGGGGAGTCTGAGGAGCTGGATGATTGATGCAAGAGTTCCTACTTCGTACACATCATCTGGAGCAGGATCATTTAACTTTGCCTGCTTCTGTGCTGCGAGGAAGATGTTCTTATCCCTTCTCAAGGCTTCTTCGAGGGCGTTGATCGATTTCTGCCGCCCGACAAAAAGAGGGGTAATCATATAGGGAAAAACAACAATGTCGCGTAATGGCATCAGGGGATAGACACTACCCCTTGATTCACCCTGGCTATTCCGAGTGTTTTTAAAAAACATCGTGGTCTTTTTCTCTTGTTACGCTGATTTTACCTTTTTTTCATAGACGAGGAGTGGTTTTCCCTTTTTGAAAATCACGTCTTCGCTGATCACACACTCCCGGACATGAGATTGTGATGGGATTTCGTACATGATATCCAGCATGACATCCTCTAAGATTGCCCTGAGACCGCGTGCACCAGATTTCCGTTTGATCGCCTCTCTGGCAATTTCCCCCAAAGCCCCATTGGTCAATCGCAATTTGACGTTCTCAAACTCGAACAACTTTTGGTACTGTTTTATTAAGGCATTCTTGGGTTTTACCAGAATGTCAATCAGGGCATCTTCGCTGAGTTCGTGCATGGTGGCAATCACCGGGAGTCTCCCGACCAGTTCTGGAATCAACCCGAATTTGATGAGATCTTCAGGCTGAACCTCGCTCAGAATCTCTCCGATATTCTTTTCATCTTTTTTCTTTATGTCTGCACCAAAACCAAGGGTTTTTACTCTGAGCCTCTGTTCGATCATGTTTTCCAGTCCATTAAAGGCTCCACCGCAAATGAAGAGGATGTTGGTGGTATCGACCTGAATGTAATCCTGTTGAGGGTGCTTTCTTCCTCCCTTGGGAGGGATGTTTGCCATAGTCCCTTCGATGATCTTGAGTAAGGCCTGTTGCACCCCTTCACCGGACACGTCCCTGGTGATGGAAGGGGTGTCAGATTTACGGGAGATCTTATCAATCTCATCGATGTAGATAATTCCCCGGCAGGTCTTTTCAATATTATAATCGGCTGCCTGAAGGAGATTTAACACGATGTTCTCTACGTCCTCACCGACATATCCAGCTTCGGTCAAGGTGGTCGCATCGGCAATGGTAAACGGGACGTTCAAGATACGGGCCAGGGTTTGTGCGAGGAGTGTTTTTCCTGTTCCGGTCGGCCCCAAGAGTAAAATGTTGCTCTTTTGAAGCTCTACGCCGTCAAGATTAACGCGGGACTCGATCCTCTTATAGTGGTTATGGACTGCTACCGCAAGGATCTTCTTAGCCCGTTCCTGACCGATAACATATTCATCCAGGATGCTCTTGATCTCGAGGGGTTTAGGGATCGTTGAACTTCTTCGACTGAGCGCCTCCTTTTCCTGTTCCTCAGCGATGATCTCATTGCAGAGTTCAATACACTCGTCGCAGATATAGACTGAAGGTCCAGCAATCAGTTTTTTAACCTCTTCCTGATTCTTTCCGCAAAAAGAGCAGTAGAGATGACTGTACTTGTGGGAAACCTTTTTGTTCACCGTTTCCTCCTCTTAAATCGTGGCGGGCAGCTCTTTCTTGGTAATCACTTCGTCAAGGATTCCGTATTCCTTGGCCTGCTCCCCAGTCATGAAAAAATCACGATCGGTATCAATCCTGATCCTTTCCATAGATTGTTTGGTGTGGTACACAAGAATTCGGTCAAGCTCCTCCCTCATCCGCAGGATTTCTTTTGCATGGATATCGATATCAGATGCCTGTCCTTGAAACCCACCCATGGGTTGATGGAGGAGGATTCGGGAATGAGGGAGGGAAAATCTTTTCCCCGGTTCGCCTGCAGCAAGCAGAACTGCACCCATACTCGCTACCTGACCCATACAGAGTGTGGAGACTTTTGGCTTTATATACTGCATGGTATCATAGATAGCCAGACCTGACGTTACCAATCCGCCAGGTGTGTTCAGATAAATATGAATGTCTTTATCAGGATCTTCCGATTCGAGAAAAAGCATCTGAGCAATCACTAAATTTGCCAGATCATCATCAATCACCCCACCGAGAAAGATGATCCTTTCCTTTAGAAGACGGGAAAAGATGTCGTACGCCCTCTCACCTCTTCCGGTCTGTTCAACAACGATTGGAACTAAATTCATATGGGTAATCCTTTTCGTAAAAGGTTATCAATCCCTTATGTTAATTTTAGCTTTTTCTGCGAGAAAATCAAGGGCTTTCTCTTCGAGAAGCTGCGTCGTGAGGCTTTCTATCCTCTTTTCTCTCTGATAATAGGCCTTGATCTTCTCCACTTCTTGATGTGTTCGGTCAGCGATGAGTTTCAGCCGTTCCTCAATCTCGTCCTCTTGTACCGTTATTCCTTCCTGCTTCGATATGGCTTCCAGGAGGAGAGATGCCCTCACCCTTCTTTCTGCTTTCTCTCTGTATTTTTCTCTGAGTTCATCAGGAGAAATCCGAAGTTTCTCCAAGGACAGTCCCTGAAAGGAGAGGTCTCTCTCTGTTTCAGCGATCATATATGCTATTTCCCGGGTAATCAAAGAGGGAGGAAGGTCAAAAAGGTTTCTTTCAATCAGAGAGGAAATGAGATCATTCTGGAGTTGGTTTTTAATCCTTTCTTTTTCTTCCGCTTCCAGCGTATCCATGACCTTTTTTTTCAGGTCTTCCAGATTGTTGAACTCTCCGAGATCTTTGGCAAAATCATCATTCAGTAAAGGAATGATTTTCTCCTTGAGATCATTGACCTTAACCTGAAAAGTTACCTTCTTGCCTGCAAACTCTCTCCTTTCATAGTCTGAAGGAAAGTCCAGAACAAATTCCCTTTCCTCTCCTTTTTTCATCCCAACCAGTTGTTCACAGAATCCTGGTATAAAGGAGCCGGTCCTTACCTCCAGGAGATGCCCCACAACCTTTCCACCTTCCAGCGGCTTGCCTTCACTAAAACCCTGAAAATCGATGACTGCAAAGATGCCTTCTGTAATCGCATCTTCCCCCTCGATACTCTTGAGAGACGCATGAGACGCTTGAATTGCCTTCAGTCGTTCCTCTGCTTTCTCCGGCGTGATCTCCAGTTTATCACTGATAGCTTCCAAACCCTGATATTCTTTGACTTCAATAACTGGTTTTACCTCAAACGTCGCTGTATAGGTAAACTCCTTCCCTTCTTCTAAGGGGCTGTTTTCAATGGAAGGCTCAGAAACAACGATCATACCTTCTTCTGTTGTGACCTTTGGGAGAGAATCCTGAATAAGTTTAATGATCACCTCTTGGTAAATCTGGTCTTTGTAGTAACTGGATACAACAGAGCGAGGAGCTTTGCCCGGCCGGAATCCTTTAATCTTTACCTTCTTGGCTACATTTCGATACGCAGTATCAAATTCTTGCTTTACCCGATCCTCAGGGATAGTAACGCGTATCTTCTTTCGCACGGTATCAATGGTTTCTACTTCTGACTTCATCTCTTCTCCTCAAGTTGCCTCAGGGCGTATTATGTGGCAAGAGTGGTGCGAGAGGGGGGATTTGAACCCCCATCCGCCATAGGCGGGCTGGATCCTAAGTCCAGTGCGTCTGCCAGGTTCCGCCACTCTCGCAGTTTCGTTGCATAAACTTATATTATCCTCTTGCTGATCTGTCAAGTTTTCGCTCACTCGGAGATCTCTGAAAAACAGGGTTCCTCGTTGCTCAACAACATTTTTTCGACAATTCTAGATCTCGCTTCACTGCAAAAACACGTTTGGTCCGTCTTCGGAAAGGATTTACCGGAGGACCGGCCTTCGGTCTTATTTACCGAAAAAATCTTCAATTCGCACTCAGAACCCTGTTTTCGGACTTTTTCAGAGATCTCGCTCGCTTTAATAAGTATCGGTCTTTTTTCGTCGATTATTGAGATTGACAACCTTTCGAACTGGGTGAAACAGGTGTATACATTTTCAGGGAATTTTCTGATTGAAAGACTGACCGGAAAACAGGGGAGAGCAATGAAAAGAGAGTCATAGCTTGAGAGCACTCCACTTACGATACAGTCATTCTGGGGTAATCTCTCTTATCTGGTGGCGGGAAATATACTGTGAGCCATTGATATTTCTCTTGCTTTACATGGTTATATTGACTATGATTGTATACGTCAATGCTCAAGGATAGAGCAGATAGAGGGTATAGAGTGGTACGGGCAAAACAGAAGTTATGGATCTTCCTTTTTCTCGCCCTCCTTTCTATATTTTTTTCCCCTGTAAACTCATGGTCTGACATCTATTCCTTTGTTGACGAGAATGGGACCGTCCATTTCACCAATGTTCCGGCGGATCAAAGATACCGGATGTTCTTGCAAGAAAAAAAGAGCTTTTACCTCAGGGATCCGGTTCAGTACGAGCCGCTCATTACTGAGGTCTGTGAAAAGTATCATATGGATTCTGCCCTCATCAAGGCTATTATCAAAGCAGAATCAGATTTTGATCCTTACGCCACTTCCTGGAAAGGTGCCCAGGGGCTCATGCAGCTCATGCCGGAGACAGCGTATGTGTTTAATGTCGACGATGTCTATCACCCCCGGGACAACCTCGAAGGTGGTGTGAGGTATATGAAATATCTCCTTGAGCGTTTCAATAACGATCTCTCCTTAGCCTTGGCTGCTTACAATGCTGGGGAAAATGCAGTACTGAAGTATAATTTAAGCATCCCGCCGTATGCAGAAACCCAGCAATATGTAAATAAGGTTTTGCGCTATTTCCGGGCCTATCGGTTACACCAGTAATCCTATCATGAACCATAAGAAGAAGGGGTAAAGAGAATGTCTGAGGTCTTGGTTCGGGTAATGAGAGGCGGGCACGTTGAAACTCTGCATCGTGGTCACATAGTCGTTGTCAACACCAAGGGAAAGATCGTCTATAAGGTGGGTGATCCCGACTTTCTGTTCTGCCTGAGATCGTGTGCCAAACCCCTCCAGGCACTGCCAGTGATTGAAACGGGAGCGGCCGATCATTTCAATTTCACTGAAGAAGAGATAGCGGTCTTTTGTGGTTCACTCAATGGGCAAGATTTCCATGTAAAGGCCGTGGAGAATATTCTTTCTAAGATTGGCTTGGACTCGAGCCATCTTAAGTGTGGTATTCATCAGCCTTCACATCGAGGAACCGCAAAAAAACTGAGCTCCGAAGGAACCCCCCCCCTGCCCATCCATAATAATTGTGCAGGAAAACATACAGCGATGCTGACTCTCTGTGTATTTAACTCCTGGCAGATAGATAACTACTGCCACATTGACCACCCTGTGCAACAGATGATTATGGAGAAGATTTCCAACATGACCGAAGTTCCCAAGGAAAAAATCGGGATAGGAATCGATGGATGCGGAGTCCCTGTCTTCTTCCTCCCTTTGATGCAACTTGCTCTTGCTTATGCAAAGTTAGCTGCATCACATCCCTTAAATCAACAGAGTAAAAATACTCCTGTAGCCAGAATGATGAAGGCGGTTCTCAACCATCCGGAGATGATTGCTGGTGATGAGAGGATCTGTACCGATATCATGAGAAGCCTGCGCAGGAGAGTGTTTGCCAAGACAGGGGCTGATGGAGGTTATGCTTTAAGTATCATGGATAAAGGCCTGGGTGTCGGTATTAAGGTTGAGGATGGAAACAACCGGGCATTACATGCTGTGGTGATTGAAACCCTCAAACAACTTGGCCTGCTCCATGAGAAAGAACGGAGAAATCTGGCCAAATATCACCATCCGGTTATCCTTAATTATCAGCGAGAAGAGGTCGGGGTTGTAGAGCCGGTCTTCCGATTGGAAAAGGTCAGGGAGTAATTATTCTCTTGTAAATCTAACAGATTGCTGAAAAGGCAACTTTTGTAAGGCTGATCAAAAATGTCCAGATGCAAGGCGCCTAAAATCTTGAGGAGTATAAAACCTTGGGCCGCTCCTGCGGTAAAGTTTTTATCCGAAGACGGACCAAACGTTTTATGTACCTCTGCAACGACGCTTGCGCGACGAAGCGCTTCAGCGCGCAGGCCGACGAAGGACGAGGGCAACGACGCAGATGGGCGTTTTTCAGCAGCCTGCTAAAACGTCATCGTGGAACATCTTTCTGTAAAGATCCTCAAGACCGAGGGTAATGAGGACCTCCCCATTCCTCAATACATGTCTGATCATGCCTCAGGGTTTGATCTCTACGCTGCGATACCCCGCGAGTTACACCTTCCACCAGGTGAAAGACTTCTCATCCCAACAGGCATAGCCATTGCTTTGCCCGTTGGCTTTGAGGCCCAGATCAGGCCTCGGAGTGGCCTGGCAATCAACCATGGTATCGGCATCCTCAACGCCCCTGGAACCATAGATGCCGATTATCGAGGCGAGATCAAGGTTATCCTCATGAACTGGGGGAAGGAACCTTTCCTGATCAGGAGAGGGGATCGGATCGCACAGATGATAGTTCAAAAGGTATGTAAGGTTACCTGGGAGATAATGGATTGTTTGCCTCTTACTCCGAGAAACGACGGAGGATTTGGACACAGCGGTTAATGCAAACTTCCAGAGGACGACAACAAAAAGGGCAGAGAACAAGACTCTGCCCTTTTTAGCGGAAGCAAAACGAATTTTTTTTACTTCTTTACTTCTTTTACTTCAATTTGATCTTTGATCTTCGCGAACTTCTTATCGCTAATGCCCTTTACCTTTTTAATATCTTCAATAGTCTTGAAAGGCTCTTTTGCTCGATATTCAACGATCGCCTTGGCAATCTTTTCACCAATGCCCGAAATCTTGGTAAGGTCTGCTTCAGTGGCAGAATTGATGTCAACCTTTGCCACCTTTGCTGGCTCAGCCGCTTTGGCTTTTTCCTTAGGCTCAGCAGCATACATCGTGGAAACTGACCCAAGCAGGAATGCGCATACAATCATTATGCTTACTATCTTCTTCACAATACCCTCCTTTTTAGATCCATCGTTCTAAACCATTTTCACCCTGTCCACATGTCAAATGTTGACTTGTCCATCGTTCAGCGTAACGCTTTCACCCCCTTTCTTGTCTGAAAGATTATACACTCAGTGCGGAGGGAAATGTCAATAACCCGGGGGTAAGATTAAAATAATTTAACAGATCAGAATGCAGAAAGCTCTATAACTATGATTGAGATTATGCTTTTTTCTGCTCTTGGAGCAACGATGGGAGTGAAATCTTATAAAAGAGAAGGAAGCTGAGACCACAGACAATGGGGGGGATGAATTGAGTGAGATGGTAAATGATGGCAAAGGTCAAGGCCTGGGTTTTAGGGACACCAAAGAGGACAAGGCCCATTGCAGCAAAAAAGTGGAAATTCCCGACAAACCCAGGGGCAGCTGGGAGCACAAGACCTAAAGCAGTCATCACAAGAACTACATAACTTACAACAGGGAGCAGATGGAGATCAAAGGAGAAAAAGAGAATGTAAATGGAGAGTCCGTTGAGACACCAGATGAGGAGAGACAAGAAGGCTACTGATAAGCTCCTTTTGAGATCAGGTAAAATCTCAAGGCCATCTAAGAAAGAGTGGATTATCCCTCGGACACGAAGTGAGATGGTTGAAGGTAATCGGGCAACAAAGATTTCAATCACCTTGAGTGAAGATTGTTTTTTAATCGCAATGATTGTTAAGAGAATAAGCAGGGGTACAATAATAGCGATAATAGTCAGTCCTGCCCTGAAGACCCATGTGGGGAGCGTTACGAAGAAGAGGACTACCATGAGAATGAGTATCAGGGAAGAAAAATCATAGATCCTTTCAATCAGGATGGTAGCAAGGGAAGAACTGAGTTTTATGTCGCTCTTTTGAGAGATGAGATACGGGCGGACGAACTCACCCATCCGAATCGGCAGGAGGGCTATGGCCATAAAGCCAATTGAGGTGATAGCAAAGAGCGGCCACTGTTCTATCTTTCTTAGAGGGAGGATTATCCCCCAGCGATAGGATTTTAAATAAAGAATAATGATAGTAAAAAGTGATGTAATGATTGCATAGGAGTAATGAACAGATTGTAAAATAGATACAGCTTCTTTCCAGTTTATATTCTGAAAGGCCAGATAGATAAAGAAGGAACTCAGAAGGATGCTGATAAGAATCTTAAGGAAATTACTCAGTATCTTTTTATTCATGATTGCTTTTCTCTGACCATAGATCGGTATTCCCCGCTGTTTGCCTTCATCTGCTCTCCTCAAGGGAGGCAGGATGTAAACCAGTTTATCGTTCTCACCAGGCCGTTCTCCCAGTTAACTTCTGGTGTGTAGCCCAGCAATTTTTTTGCCTTCGTAATATCTGCCAGGCTGTGCCGGACTTCCCCGGGGCGGGGTTGGACGTAGAGGGGAGGATAGTTTTGACCTGTGGTATGAGCCAGTTTTTGATACAGTTGATTTATGCTCACGCGCTCTCCACAGGCGATATTCATCACCTCTCCCGCAACAACTGAGGGCACTTCACAGGCTTTAAGGTTTGCCTGAATGACATTGCCTACATAGGTAAAATCCCTGGACTGTTCGCCATCCCCGTAGATCGTAGGGGGTTTCCGATTGAGCAGAGATTGAGTGAACTTGGGAATGACGGCTGAATAGATCGAATTGGGATCTTGTCTCTCTCCGAATACATTGAAGTACCGTAAGATAACAGTTTCAAGTCCATAGAGATGGTAGAACACCTGGGCATAGTATTCGCTTGCCAGCTTGGAGACTGCATAGGGAGATTTTGGCCGCGGGGTCATACCTTCCTGCTTGGGGATAATTTCTTCGGAGGAAGAGGATACATCGCCATACACCGAAGAGGAGGAGGCATAAACAAACCTCCTTACCTTAGCTTCGCGAGATGCTACCAGGAGATTGAGGGTGCCGCTAACATTCACCTCTTGAGTTTCGATGGGATTGTCAATGGAGCGGAAGACGGAGCCGAGAGCAGCTTGGTGCAGGACATACTCCACGTCTGTGCAGGCCTTACGGCACATTTCGATGTCACAGATATCTTCTTCCATCAATTCGAATCGGGATGTACCTGCTTGAGCAATAAAATTCAGATTTTCTCTCTTGCCAGTAGAGAGGTTGTCTAATACCCTTACCTGATCTCCTCGCTCAAGGAGCGCTTTCACCAAGTTTGAACCAATAAAACCTGCCCCTCCGGTAACGAGATAGAAGGCCATCTTCTCTCCTCTCTAGGTTGATTATTCCCTTAGAGCTTGATGATCTTGTCTGACTGTATGTCTTTGAAAGCATTCCTTGTATCAAAGATCAACCGGGCGTGTTCAGCAATGAAGGGATAATCGAATCTCTGGTGAGCCACCGTTAAGAGAACGCAGTCGTAGGACTTAAGGCACTCTTTTGTTAATTCTTTTGAGTAGACAGTATCCTCTGCCTCCTCCAGTCCCTTGATACAGGAAACGTAAGGATCATGATAATCCACCAAGGACTTTTCCTGCCGGAGCAGCTTGTAAATCTCCACTCCAGGCGATTCCCGTATATCGTCAATATCGTTTTTATATGACATCCCCAACAGTAAGATGCGAGACCCATTGAGGGGCTTCTTTTGCTGATTCAGTGCTCGCGTGAGTTTCCCCATCACAAAGTGGGGCATATTCCCATTGATATCTGTAGCAAGTTCGATGAAGCGGTTGTAGAAGTTATAGGTTTTTGCCTTCCAGGAAAGATAGACAGGATCCAGAGGGATACAATGCCCTCCTATCCCCGGGCCGGGGAAAAATGGCATAAAACCGAAGGGCTTGCTGGCAGCCCCCTCAAGGACATGCCAGATGTCAATTCCCATCCT
This sequence comes from Pseudomonadota bacterium, assembly GCA_026388815.1. Taxonomy (GTDB): domain Bacteria; phylum Desulfobacterota; class WTBG01; order JAPLJA01; family JAPLJA01; genus JAPLJA01. The sequence goes on along the minus strand of JAPLJA010000274.1, from coordinate 2,141 downwards.
GTCACACATCATTGCCATTTCATTGACCAGAGCAATGTTTACACTCCGGAAGGTGTTTTCTAAGAGCTTTACCATCTCTGCCTCTTCAGCAGATTTAACCGGGATGACCTTCTCAATTACGTGATCATAGAGCGCTCTGGCCAGCTCAGTACACTGACTGGTAATCCCTCCTACCACTTTCGGGATATTTTTCGTCTGAAAGATCTGATTTCCCGGGTCTACGCGCTCAGGAGAGAAAGCAACGAAAAATTCCCTCCCCACCTGGCAATCGTTACGTTCAATTTCACCAACAATCAGCTCACGGGTGGTCCCGGGATACGTAGTGCTTTCCAGGATGAGCAGTATGGGGAAGTGGATGATTTTTTTGATCTCAGCTACTGCTCCCCTGATGTAGGTTATGTCCGGCTCCTTCGTTTTACGGAGCGGTGTGGGGACACAGATAATAATAACATCAGCTTCCTTGAGAGATCCATACGACGTGGAAATGGTGAACGTGCCGTTTCTTATTACCCTGCCTATCTCTTCAGAACTCACATCCAGTACATAGGATTGGCCATTCTTCAGCATCTCAATCCGTTCCGGGGAGAGATCAACCCCTGACACCCTAAACCCGGCCTTGGCAAATTCTACTGCAAGAGGGAGTCCCACATAACCCAATCCGGCTATCCCGATAGATGCAGATTTGTTCTGAATCCTGGAAAGCAAAAAATTCACATTATCCATAGCGGTTTAATCTATAATTTAAGCATGAAAGATGTCAAGGAAATTTCCACACTGGTTTATCATTGACAGATTGAAAGGGATTCGGTAGTAAAAAGAGTAGGTAATAAAATTCGTCTGAAAAGAGAGGTAGGGGGGAGTGTTAAAAAAGGAATCAAAAGCTGATACGGTGATTACAACCAGCCTTCAGGGATTCAAGCTTTCTGCTCGAGGGAAGGTTCGTGATATCTATGATCTGGGAGAGCACCTGCTCATCATTGCCACTGACCGCATTTCCGCCTTTGATGTGGTCCTGCCTGACCCTATCCCATCCAAGGGGAAGGTATTAAACCAGATCTCACGATTCTGGTTTGAGAAGATGGGGGATGTTGTGAGTCACCACCTCGTCTCTACCGAAGTGGATGACTTCCCAAAAGCACTTCAGGGCTATCGAAAAGTCCTTGAAGGGAGGAGCATGCTGGTAAAAAAGACCAAACCCCTTCCTGTGGAATGCGTAGTAAGGGGCTACCTTTCCGGTTCGGGCTGGAAGGAATACCAGGAGGGTGGATCTGTCTCCGGTGTAGTGCTGCCCCCTCATCTGCTGGAGTCATCCAAGCTCCCGGAGCCGCTTTTTACCCCTTCGACCAAGGCAGAGATAGGGACGCATGATGAGAACATTCCCTTTGAAAGGGTAGACGAAATCATTGGGAATGGACCGGCACGCACGATACGAGAGATCAGCCTGGAGGTCTATAAAAAAGCCGTGAAGATTGCCGAGAGCAATGGAATCATCATTGCCGATACCAAATTTGAGTTTGGAATGAAAGACGGTGAACTGCTCCTGATCGATGAACTCTTAACCCCTGATTCTTCACGTTTCTGGCCTCGTGATCAATATGAACCGGGCAGACCTCAGGCGAGTTTTGATAAGCAGTTTGTTAGAGACTATCTCATCTCGATCAACTGGGATCGTAGACCACCCGCTCCCCACCTGCCGCCGGAGATTATTCTCAAAACGAGTGAAAAGTACCGGGAGGCTTACCGGAGACTTACCGGTAGGGATCTGGACTGAGATCTCTGAAAAAGTCGTAAAAAGGGTTCTGAGTGCGAATTCAAGGTTTTTTCGGTAAACAAGACCGAAGGCCGGTCCTCCGGTAAATCCTTTCCGAAGACGGACCAAACGTCTTTTTGCAGTGAAGCGAGATGCAGAATTGTCGAAAAAATGTTGTTGAGCAACGAGGAACCCTGTATTTTTCAGAGCTCTCGGACTAATCGCCCTCTACCGCACGTTCTTCTCTCGCTTTTCTGATTCAATCTCTATCTGTTTTAAATATTTGAGGTCCGATTTGAGGGTGGCATTTTCCTTGAGGAGCCGGTCCTTTTCTTCTTCCCATGCTGTTTTTTCTTGTATGAAGGACGTCTTTTCCTTCATCAGTTCCTGA
>JAPLJA010000093.1 GCA_026388815.1 Pseudomonadota bacterium | reverse complement strand
GCAAGCCCAGAATTGAGTGATGCCTTAAATAAGGTCAAGGCATTTGTCAAAACGAGAAGCAAGGAGTTGAATGCAGGGACCGTGAGAATCGACTTCAATGAGTAAATCAACACCCATGCATGGGCCGGTGAGTGCGGTGCCAAGGAGGTATTCATAAAATCAAGGAAGATTGAGCAACAAATTAAAACATAGAGGAGGGGAGTGATAAGTGAGAAAATTTGACAAAAAGGAGGGGTTGGACTGGTCTTCAGCCAGAGGTGGTATAGACGAAATACTTCGTCTATCTTGCCAATTTGGGAGTATAAACGAACCAGTTCGTCTATGAACGAGTTATCTGCTCATTGCGGGCATAAAATCAAATTCTAACTTTTAGGAGGGATAATCATGAAAAGGTTACTACTTCAATTAATTTTAGCTTCAGTTCTTTTTCTAACAGCATTTTTTATGGCAAACTTTGCTTTTGCTGAACTTCCAATACCTAACGCCCCTGTCCATGGGGAGAATGCTGTCAAGGTACTCCAGATAGCGACTGTATATGACGATTTCGATGATGCCAATATCAATTCGACCTTATGGGACATTGATAATCCTGCTGGTATTTTTTCTCAATCAGGAGGATTATTGAATGCTGATGGTCCACCGAATTTAACGTATGCCGATCTCAGGTCAAAATACATATTCCGGGGTGATGTTGAGTTTGTGCTTGACTATAGAGACTTCCAGAGCACTGCCACTATATTTACAGAAAGTTGTCCTCAAATTTGGCTTCAGGTAGAACACTCCTCCGGCAATTTCATATACATTTTTAGAGGCCTTTGCACAGGTGGCCATACCTTTGCCTCAAATGGGAAGATGAATGATCTGTCGTTAGGTGGTGTTTGGTCGTCGGCCTCGTCTGGATCAGGTTTATTAAAGATTTCTCGAACAGGTTCGACCATCACGACCTATTATAATGAGGGAACGGGTTGGGTTGCCCATGGAACATTTACTGGAGTCTTTACTGGAGATGTAATTGTACAAATTGCAGTCTATACAGGGGACAATGGGACATTCCATGTCTCTTCTGACTGGATAACATATGAGGGGCAACTTATTAAGGCCCGATGGCCCGAAGTCTATGATAGTGTCTTGGGCGAATCTAAGGAAAATGATATCAAAGTACTGAGAAGTTTTAGAGATAAAGTCCTAGTTAAAAAGCCGGATGGTGAAAGATATGTAAGGCAACTTTATAGAGACTCCTTTGAGGTTGCTTTGATTCTTTTGTTGAATCCAGAACTCAGAGTTCTCACAGCAGAAGTTTTAGAACCACTTCTTCCAAGGATTCAATCAGTTATAAAAGGTGAAGAGATGATTCTTTACGAAACGGAGATTGAAAAGATTAAAGCCCTACTTGACGATTTTGCAGAGGAAGCCACTCCACAATTGCGAGGCTTGATTTGGCAGGTAAAAAGGGATTTAGATAGGGAAAGATTCCTTAAACAGTTTGGGATCATCTTAGAAAAATAATTTAAAAAGAGAATTTGCCCGCAACGGCAGATAACACAAGATTGGCATTTGCATCCTTCGGGAAATCGGCAGCGCTATTTCCATTCCTCTTAAAGTTAAGGAACTGCCGACTTCGCCAATCCACTCGGAACGGAATTCCGGGGACAGCATACTTGGGGAATTCCGGGGACAGCATACTTAATTCTGACTTCCGTCTATGGGTCTTGGATTTAAGGACGCTCATGTACGATTGACTATGGGTAATGAGGTTATGAAGACTGTAGAAGTTACCAAGGCTACCCAGCCTCTCGCAGACTACACAAAGAAGGTAAAGAAGGAGCCGGTGATTATTACCCGTGAAGGTAAACCGGTGGCAGCTCTGATAAGCATAAGCAACGCAGACATCGAGACGGTTTCATTAGGCGATAATCCAAAATTTCTCGCCCTCATTGAACGTTCGCGTGCACGACGAAAAGCAGAAGGCGGAATATCTGCAGAAGAAATGCTTCACCGGCTTGAAAAGCCAAAACGTTCAAAGATCATGTGATTAAATCTTGCTTCTTGAATTTTTAAAGATGTGCCTTTACACCAACAGGTTAGCGACCAAGCCTTGATGCATGCTCTCTAAGCCACCGGCCGAGGTGGGTTTTGGTAATTTTGCCATCAGCGAGTTCCATCATTAACGAATAAACTTCCTCTTCACTGGCAGCAATCTCCCAGCCATTTTTATGAAGCAAGATATCCATCAGGACGAAGGCCACGCGTTTGTTGCCATCAATAAATGGATGATTCCTGCAGATGTGGAACCTATAAGCCGTGTCACCTGCCGGTATACCCCTGCTCTTCAGCTTGCACGGCCCATGGGTAAAATAACTCTCTGGATAAATGAATGAAGAAAGGAGGTAGCAGGGAGTATTATTTACTCGATCGCCCCCGCCATCTTGAAGATGGGGAGATACATCGCTGCCAGCATGGTACCGACAGACCCTCCCAGGAAGATCATCATGAACGGTTCAATCAGACTGGTGAGGGCATCCACTGCGGCATCCACCTCTTCATCGTAAAAGTCGGCGATCTTTGCCAGCATTGCATCCAGAGCGCCGGTGGATTCACCTACTGATACCATCTGAACGACCATGGGAGGAAAGACGCCGCTTCTGCCCAGGGGCTCAGCGATGCTTTTCCCTTCGCTGATACTCTTCCGGGTGTCGAGGATTGCCATCTGGACGATCTTGTTATTCATGGTCCTGGCCACGATGTCGAGACCATCCAGGATCGGGACACCGCTCGTCATCATTGTTCCCAGGGTCCGGGTGAAATTGGCTACAGCCGTCTTTTTCAGGAGCGGGCCAAAAACCGGCAGATTCAGAACCAGCCGGTCAACCTGGAGCCTGCCGACGCTGGTTTTATAGTAAGCCCTGAAAGCGAGAACCACGATTCCTATGCCAAAGAGAAGAAAGATAATGTATTTCTGCATGAAAGCGCTTAGGTTGACAACCATCTGGGTTAAACCGGGCAGGGTGCCGCCAAAATCAGCAAACATCTTCTGGAATACGGGGATGACAAAGATGAGAAGGACAATGATAACTGCAAAGGCGATCACGAGGACTACGACGGGATAGGTGAGGGCACCTTTCACTCTGCCCCGCAGTTTTGCTGCCTTTTCATAATGGGAGGCAAGCCGGGCTAATATCGTATCGAGCACTCCTCCCACCTCACCGGCAGCCACCAGGTTGACGTAGAGGTTGTCGAAAACCTTGGGATGTTTTTTAAAAGCATCTGCCAGGGTAGAACCGCCTTCAACATCGTTCTTTACCTGGATGAGGATCTTTTTAAATGTCTTGTTCTCCTCCTGAGAAGAGAGGATTTCCAGCCCCTGCACGAGAGGAAGGCCTGCATCAATCAGGGTGGCAAACTGCCGGGTGAATACGATGATATCCTTGTCTTGTACCTTTCCCTGGAAGATCGGGAGACTAGCGAAAATATCCTTTGGCTTGGGTTTGATCTTGGTGATCTGAATACCCTGAGCTCTCAGGGTCATGCGTACGGCTACTTCGGTAGCTCCCTCCATTTCGCCCTTCTGGAGTCCCCCCTGCGGCATTCTTCCTTCCCAGATAAACTCAGGCATAATTCTTTACCTCAGCGATAATAATTGTCCCACTCCCAAATCCCAAATCTGCAATCCCGAATCAGCAATCCGCAATCCAAAATCTGCAATCCAAAATCTAAAATTCTACGCTCCTCCCCCCTGCTCGTCTCCTACCGTTGCCCGCAAGACCTCTTCAATGGTGGTAATGCCATCTCGAAACTTGGTGATGCCGCTCAGACGGAGGGTCTTCATCCCCTGCCGGATAGCCTCCCTTTTTATATCAATGGCTGAGGCACCCTGCAAAATCAGTTCTTTCAGGCTCTCCCCTACGGGCATGACCTCATAGAGGGCTAACCTGCCCTTAAACCCGGTGTTGGTGCACTTGGAGCATCCCTTTCCCTTGTAGAAGGTGATGTTCCTGCATTCGTTAGGGTTCAGTCCCAGATCGATCAGCGCCTGGTCGGATATCTCCACCGGCTCCTTGCACCCGGCGCAGATTTTCCTCACCAGCCTCTGGGCCAGGATAAGGTTCACGGAAGAGGCAACCAGAAATGGCTCAACTCCCATGTTCAGGAGGCGGTTCACGGTGCTCGGAGCATCATTGGTATGGAGGGTGCTCAGGACAAGATGGCCGGTTAATGCTGCCTTGATGGCAATCTCAGCTGTTTCAAAATCTCTGACTTCACCCACCAGGATGATGTCCGGGTCCTGCCGCAGGAAAGACCGGAGGGCGTTGGCAAACGTCAAGCCGATCTCTTCGTGGATCTGTACCTGATTAACGCCGGAGAGGTTGAACTCAACGGGGTCCTCTGCCGTCGAGATGTTCTCCGTTGTTTTGTTGAGCTCACTGATCGCTGAATAGAGGGTGGTGGTCTTTCCGCTTCCGGTTGGCCCGGTAACCAGTACCATCCCGAATGGTTTATGAATCGCCTCCTGGAAATCCTTCAAAGGCTTTTCTTCGAAACCGAGCTTGGTCATATCAAGCTGGAGGGTGGCCTTATCCAGGAGTCGTAAGACCACCTTTTCTCCAAAGAGCGTGGGGAGCACGGAAACCCGGTAGTCCATCTCTTCTCCCTTACCCAGCTTGAGCTTAATCCTTCCATCCTGAGGGAGCCTTCGTTCAGCGATGTCCAGCTTGGACATGATCTTGATCCTTGAGATGAGCGCATTCTTCATCTTCATAGGGGGTTTCATCATTTCGTACAGGACACCATCCATCCGGTATCGAATCCGGAAGCTCTTTTCATATGGTTCGACGTGTATATCGCTCGCCTTCTTTTTAATTGCGTCCGTAAGGATAAAGTTTACCAGCCTGACGACCGGTGCATCCTCGCTTGCCTTGGAAAGGGCACTTACATCGAGCTCTTCTCCTTCTTCCAGGAACTCCACCGTTCCCTCCCCCATCTTGTCCATAAACTCGGCCAGGTCAGGAGAGGAATCATAGTTTTTTTCTATTGCTGTCTTGATATCACTCTCTGAGGCAGCCAGCGCCTCAATGCGGTATCCGGTTAAAAACTTGATATCATCAATGGCAAAGATGTTCGATGGATCAGCCATGGCAATAATCAGGGTTGATCCCTTCAGATTCAAAGGGACTACCCGGTATTTTAAAATGACTTCCCGGGGGATTAATTTCAGCACGCCCGGTTCTATGGTAAATTCATTCAGGCTGATGGATGGGATGCCGTACTGGTTACTCAGGAAGGAGAGCAGGTCGCTTTCCTGGACAAAGCCCAGTTTTGTAAGAACAGAGCCCAGGCGTTCACCTGAACCCTTTTGTTCTTCTAAGGCCTTTTCGAGCTGTTCTGGAGTTATGACCTTTTTCCTTACTAAGAGGTCACCTAATTTGTCATTCATGATACTGTCCAGAGATATATAACAACACTTTGCTCCTTATAAAAAAGATAGTGAATTTGACTATGGGTGTCAAGATAATTATATATGCGTCGCTTGTCGCTCGAAAAAAAACGAGTGACAAGTCACGAATTACGAGCGACCTTCTTTCTGTTGTCTGCTGTATTTCTTTTTCCTTGCCCCTGCCTCCTGCCTATTCTCCCGCTTATTCCTTGACAAATCCACCTCAGTAACTCTATATTTGAGCATGCAAAAACATACGTAATGCTTGCTGAAAGGAGAAGATGAATGAGCATACTGCTGGAAAAAATCCAAGAACTGAGACAGAGAGAAGAAAAAATAAGGGCTATGGGTGGATCCAAGGCCATACAAAAGCAGCACGAGAGTAATAAGCTTACGGCAAGAGAACGGCTGGAACTGTTTTTTGATAAAGACACGTTCAGGGAGCTGGATATGTTTGTCCAGCACCGCTGTACCCATTTTAATATGCCAAAGACGGAGATCCCCGGTGACGGAGTGATCATTGGCTACGGAACCGTAGATGGCAGGCCCGTGTTCGCCTTTGCCCAGGACTTTACAGCCCGTGCCGGCACCCTGGGTGAAATGCATTCAAAAAAGATCTGTAAAGTTATGGATCTTGCCCTCAAGGCCGGTACCCCCTTGGTAGGGTTCAATGATTCAGGGGGGGCGAGGATTCAGGAAGGGGTCGATGCCCTGTTCGGCTACGGGGAGATCTTTTTCCGCAATTCAGCTGCATCCGGGGTCATACCGCAGATCACGGCAATTATGGGGCCTACAGCCGGAGGGGCGGTGTATTCACCGGCGATGACTGACTGGGTGTTCATGGTAAATAAAAGCAGTTATATGTTCATTACCGGGCCTGATGTCATCAAAGCTGTAACGGGCGAGGAGATTACCCAGGAGGAGCTAGGAGGGGCGATGACCCATAACTCCCGAAGCGGAGTCGCTCAGTTCATGGGAGAAAATGATGCCCATACCATTGAAATGATGAAAAGGCTGCTGGGCTACTTCCCTGCCAATAACATGGAGGATCCGCCGATCGTTGACCTGGGCGATGACGCCGGTCGGATCGATCCCGCTCTCAATACGATCATACCGGATAACCCGCGGTTGAGCTACGATATGAAGGACGTGATCCGGTCAATTGTGGACAAGGGAGATTTCATGGAGCCTCACGAGTATTATGCCCAGAACATGGTTGTCTGCTTTGCCCGGATGAACGGCCGGACCGTGGGGATCATTGCAAACCAGCCGAAGATGATGGCAGGGTGCCTGGATGTGAACGCTTCCGATAAGGCAACCCGTTTCATCCGTTTCTGTGATGCCTTCAACATCCCGCTCATCACCATTGTAGATGTGCCCGGATACCTTCCCGGCAAAGACCAGGAGTGGTCCGGTATCATCCGTCACGGTGCTAAACTGCTCTGGTGTTACTCAGAGGCTACGGTTCCCAAGATCACCCTGATTACGCGCAAGGCGTATGGCGGAGCGTATATTGCCATGTGCAGCCGCCACCTCGGGGCCGATTTCGTCTTCAGCTGGCCTTCGGCAGAGATCGCCGTGATGGGTGCAGAGGGTGCCGCCAATATCATCCACCGGAAAGAGATTACCGAAGCTCAAGATCCCAAGGCAAAGAGGGAAGAAAAAATAGTAGAGTATCAGAAACTCTTCTCCAACCCGTACATCGCTGCCGCGCGGGGATATGTGGATGCAGTAATTGTCCCGGAAGAGACCAGGCCGCAGATCATCAGTGCCCTTGAGATGATCATTAATAAACGGGAGACCCGTCCGCCGAAGAAGCACGGAAACATCCCGCTCTAATCACTTTACCGGGCGCTGCCTTCAGAAACCGTAAGCCGAGAGAGGCAAAGGCACATGAAAGATAGAAAAAAAGTTTTAGCAGCCGTAACGGCTGGGGTACATGCCTATATCGAAAGCCAGGAAAAAGAACCTGCTCCTTTCGCCCTCAGGGGGAGGAGAGAGGCTTTTCCCCCTAACCTCTGGGGCATGGATGGCCGGCAGGAAATAATGCAGGGAAAAAGAATGTGGCAGATGCGGTGGTTCAAGAAATAATTATTCATACGTGCAATGGTGAGAAAGAGAGATTATGAGCAACGAGAAGAAAAAAGTGAAGAATAATCCAGTGAAGATAACAGATACCACACTCCGGGATGGACACCAGTCGTCCCTGGCAACCCGGATGCGGCTTGAGGATATGGTTCCCATTCTGGAAGAGCTGGACCAGATTGGTTTTCACTCCATAGAGGTTTGGGGAGGGGCTACCTTCGATGTTGGTCACCGCTTCCTGAATGAAGACCCCTGGGAGAGGTTAAGGACCATCAAGAAATATGTGAAGAAGACGCCACTCCAGATGCTGCTGAGGGGACAGAATCTCGTAGGCTACCGGCACTATGCCGATGACATGGTAAAGGCCTTTGTGCACTACTCAGCAGAGTGTGGCATGGACATCTTCCGGGTGTTCGATGCCCTGAATGACGAGAGGAACTTTGAGGCTTCCTTCCAGGCGATCAAGGAGTGCGGAAAACATATTCAGGGGACGATCTGCTACTCACTTACCGAGAGAAAGCTGGGTGGCCCGGTCTACACGATTGACTACTTTGTGAAAAAGGCGAAGAGGCTTCAGGATATGGGTGCAGACTCCCTCTGCATTAAGGACATGGCTGGATTAATTGCTCCCGGTGATGCCTATGATCTGGTCAAGGCCTTGAAAAAAGCGGTGAAGATTCCTATTCAGCTTCATTCCCACTACACGAGCGGAATGGCATCCATGTCCTATCTCAAGGCGATTGAGGCAGGGGTTGACATCATCGATACTGCCCTGGCACCGTTTGCGCTCCGTTCGTCCCAGCCAGCTCTTGAACCCATTGTAGTAGCCCTCCAGGATACGGAGAGAGATACAGGTCTTGATCTCTCCCTGCTGTTCAAGGCAGGAGAATACGTGGAATCGATTGCACCGAAGTACCGGGACTTCCTTGATACCACCAAGATGTCAATCATTGATACCGCTGTGCTCATGCATCAGATACCGGGCGGTATGCTCACCAATCTGGTAAGCCAGCTAAAGGAGGCAGGGGCACTCGACAGGATCAAAGAAGTATATGAGGAACTTCCCAGAACCAGAAAGGATATGGGTTACCCGCCGCTGGTAACACCATCCAGCCAGTTGGTCGGGATCCAGGCAGTCCAGAATGTCCTCTTCGGAAGGTATAACATGGTTTCATCCCAGATCAAGGATTATGCCTATGGCCTCTACGGGAGACCGCCGGTGCCGATGGATCCCGAAGTGCAGAAAAAAATATTGAAGGGGTATGAACGGGGCGAAAAGCCGATTACCTGCCGCGCGGCAGACATCTTGGAACCGGAGCTTAAGAAGGCTGAAGAAGCAACCAAGGGATTAGCCAAGGGAATCGGTGATGTGCTCATTTATGCACTCTATCCCACCACCGGAGAGCGTTTCCTTAAGTGGAAATACGGGATCGAACCTGCACCAGCATCTGTCAAGCCCAAGACCCTGGAAGACGTTAAACGGGAAGATGAGCTGATTGCCAAGGCGAGAGCAGGAAAACTGATAGAAAAACCGGAGAAACCTTCTCCGGTAAAAGGATCCGGACTCAAGACCTTTAACGTCTTTGTGGACGGTGAATACTTTGAGGTAGCGGTGGAGAAGGCGGGGGGTTCTTCACAGATTACTGAGATAAATCCCAACATCAGCACACCGTCTCCCCAGCCGTCTCAGTCACCCAGGCCGGCTGAGAAGGAAAAACCTGCAGTTGCCAAACCGAAAACGGCATTAGCCGCAGGTGAAGTAGGAATCAATGCCCCGATGCCCGGGATGATTATCAGCTACCATGTTAAGCCGGGAGATAAGGTGAAGACAGGCGATGTGGTTATCGTACTCGAGGCGATGAAGATGCAGAACAACCTGACTGCTCCTGTGGATGGGGTGATAAAATCAGTACTCTTCAGTGCTGGATCATCAGTCATGAAGGACGAACTGTTATGTGTCATCTCAACCCAGTGACGTTGTATGGGTTATAAAAAGACCTTCCTTTTTCTCCTGATTCTTCTTGTCCTGGGCGGCTACTATTATTTCTTTGAAACGAAGTCCAAAGAGGCGAAAGAGAAAGTCGAAAAGATTCCTGAGCTCAAGAAGGTTTTCACCTTCTCTCAGGAAAAGGTTATCGATATTCGAATCAGCCGGGGCAGCGGAGAAGAGATCCATTACCAGAAAACGAACAGTAGCTGGCAGATGGTGAAACCCCTCGTGAGCCAGGGAGATACTTCTGCCCTGGACGATTTTCTGGAGGCCATGAGGAACCTAAGCGAGATAGAGTCAATTACCGAGCAGCCCTCAAGTCTGAAGGAATTCGGACTGGATAAACCTTCGCTTACTCTTGAGTTTAAAACCGAGGGGGACATTCCTCCCCAAACCCTTTTGCTCGGGAACGATCATCCAACCCACACCATGGTCTATGCTAGGACTTCTGATTCTCCCCGGGTGTTTGTGGTGGGATCATTGATCAGGTGGGAGGTTGATAAAGAGTTCGATAACCTTAAAAATAAGAGGGGACCGTTTTTTAAGACAGGGCAGTAAAAACGAAAGAAGAATCCAGAATACAGAAGTCAGAATTCAGAAGAATCCGCCTTTGGTCCGCCAGTGGCGGATCTCCTGACTCCTGAATACTAAGGAGGACCTTTGGACATCTTAGCTCATGGGCTCTGGAGTTATGCCGCTCTTCACAAAGTCCACCACGCTAAAGCAGCTATCGTGGCAGGGATGCTCCCTGACTTCATCCCTTTTGCTCCTCTCCTCATTTCACGGATAATGAAAGGGACATTCAGGTTTTCTGCACCACCCCATAATCCCAGTGATATCCCGAGGCTTGTCTATCAGGCTTATGACTTTACCCATAGTTTTATCACCGTAATCATCGTGCTCGGTCTCATCACCTTCATGTCCCGTAAGTTTTACCTCTTTCTCCTCGCCTGGCCGCTCCATATACTCATGGATATTCCCACTCATACCTCGGACTTCTTTCCCACCCACTTTCTTTACCCCCTCTCCAACGTTCACGTGAACGGGATGAACTGGGGTAGTCCGTGGTTCATGCTTTTGAACTATTCAGTTCTCTTGATTATCTACGGATTCTTGATTTTCCTCTGAGAAGAATGTTACCCGGTAGCTTGTTTATCACGAGACGTTTTCAACAACTCTTCCTGAACTAAACTGGTCACCTGGTCGATGTTAAAAGGCTTGCTGATAACATAGTCAATCCCATGCATATTTTTCTTTTCATCATCTACTTGAATGCCCCATCCGGTGATTAATATTATCGGTGTCAGGGAGTTCAGCCGTTTTACCTCCTGGGCAACTTCCCATCCTGAAATCCCGGGCATGCCCAGATCAGTGAAGACCAGATCAAAGGGACCATCTTGAAAAAGTTTCAAACCTTCCTCTCCATCTGAGGCGACAGTCACATCATGACCGACTGTCTCTAACAGTTCGCAGAGTAGCTTTCGTATTCCTTCTTCGTCATCAATCACCAGAACCCGTGCCTTCTTCTCTTTTCGAGGCAGGGCGGTTGCTTGTTTCTTCTCCCTCGTATGGTGAGCAACCGGAAGCTTGATAATAACGGAGGTGCCTTTCCCTTCTTCGCTTTGCACGGTAATATCACCGTGATGCCTCTTGATGATGCCGTAGGAGACACTCATGCCCAAGCCCATACGCTGTGGCCCTTTGGTCGTGAAGAAGGGGTCGAAAATCCTTCCCCGAACCTCCTTGGGGATGCCCTGTCCGGTGTCGCTTATCGACAGAACAACCAATCCATCGTCCAGTGAAGTATCGAGAGATAGCGTTCCTCCGTCAGGCATGGCTTCGAGGGAGTTTTTCATAATATTAGTCATTACTTCACTTAATTCAGAGGGATTGCCGGCAACCGGTGGGAGGGTAGGGGCGAGGTGACTCACAATATCTACGGTCTCCCCCCGGGCATCTGCTTTGCCCTTCCAGTGGAGTTTCATATATTCAATGACATCTTTAATCAAATCATTGATATGTATTTCATGCAAATTCTGGGTGTCGGCTGCGACATTTGTGAATTCCTGAACTCTTCTCACAACCTCAGCTCCTGCAGTGGTTGCCTTTTCAATGATCGATAGTCCTTCTACCAGGTATTTTGTCGATGTCCTCCTTTCCTGACCCTGGTAACTTCCAAACTTGAGCTTAATGAGCTGAACCCTTCCCAGGATAGTTGCCAGCAGATTGTTAAAATCATGGGCAACACCACTTGCCATTTCGCCCAGGGCATTAAGTCTTTCTGATTGAATGAGCCTTGCCTCCAGCTGTTTTCGCTCACTGATATCTCGGATGATCAGGGTGAAGGTAAAATCATCCCCTCTTTTTAAGACAGAGAACGTTGCCTCTACAGGGATCTCATTCCCATCCTTTCTGACCATCTCTATCTCAAATGTTTTCCCGTATGTTCCGGTTTGTCCCGTGGTAAAGGTACGCTGCATGGCACTTTCTTCTGTCTTTTGATAGCGTACAGGCATGAGGTTGGTGGTGGGCTTCCCTATGATCTCTTCCCGGCTGTATCCCAGAATCTCCTCAGCCCTTTTGTTGAGAGTGATTATCCGGTTGTTTCTGTCGGCGATGATAACTCCCTCATTAGCATTCTCAAAAAGGTTCCGGTATTTATCTTCAGACTCCCGGAGATCCTTTTCCAGTCTTTTCCTTTCGGAAATATCTCTCGCGATGACCAGCCCGCAAAAGTAATCCCCGTTTTCATCCTTGAGGAGGGTGTAACTGATTTCCACGAAGATTTTACTTCTATCTTTTTTGAGATTTATTACTTCCTCGAGTTTAATCCCTCCTTTTTCATTCAGTTGGAGGGAATGTTTTTCGAGAAATCCCTCCCCTAAGTCCTCTTCGTAGGCTAACTGGGAGATGTGCATGTTTTCAAGTTCTTCTTTGCTATACCCGTACGTATTAGCAAAAGCAGGGTTGACTGCCAGGATATTTCCCAGGGTATCTACAATCGCAGTCCCGTCTTCAGAAGCTTCAAAGACCTTTTCCAGAAATTCTTTTGTGGCGAAAATAGAATTAAATTTACTCATTTTGCCCCTTACTTGCGTTCATTAATCTACTTGTTTAATCGTTATTTTTTTAAAAAATCTTTAAAGCAATTTTCCCCCATCACTTTAATTTGTCTTGACGAATTAAAAAATTTTTATTAGATAATTAGATAATCGAACTATATAATGGGATGGGGGAGCCGAGAGACCAGGCGGTATACCCTGGAGCATGCCCAGGAAATTAAAAAATATAAGGTAAAATAGGGAGAAAACAATGGACTTACTCACATGCCGGAGATTGGATGAGATTATAGAGAAATACAAAGAAGAAAAAAGTGCCTTGGTCTCTATCCTCCATGCCGTTCAGGGTCAGGAAGATTACCTCAGTGAGGAAATCATCGACTATTTGAGTGAAAAATTGTCGATACCTGCAAGCCAGATTTTCGGCGTGGCCAGTTACTATAAGGCTTTCAGCACTCAACCACAAGGCAAACATACCATCAAGGTATGCGACGGCACCTCCTGTCATGTCAGAGGAGGGGAGAAGCTCCTGACCCGTCTGGGCAGGGAACTCCAGATTGCGGCAGAAGGGACTTCTGAAGACCTCCAATTCTCGCTGAAAAAGGTGAGATGTCAGGGATGCTGTCAGGTGGGACCTGTTATACAGATTGATGATGTCGTCCATGGCCCTCTAACTCAGGAGAAGGCTTTGAAGATTATTAAGGAGCACGGGGATTAAGACATTAGACCATAGACTTCAGACATCAGACTGTAGGGAGGGAATGGCCAAAAAGGTCTGGTGCCTGCCTGCGCGTAGCCCCGCCTCCAGAAGCCTTGCGGAGGGCAGGCGCTTCGGCAAAGGCAGGTCTAAGGTCTGGAGTCTGGTGTCTGAATTACAGTAAGGAGCAGAAATGATGAAGATAAAGACAAAGACTGATCTTGAAAGATTGCAGCAAGACGGGAGAAAGACTTCTCCACCCATCGGAACCGAGAATAATGGTGGGAATGGCAACCTGCTGCCTTGCCAGGGGTGCAGGGAGGGTATTGAACGCCCTGAAGGAGGAGGTTAAGAAAAAGGGTTTCAAGATGAGCGTGATACCGGTAGGGTGTATCGGCCTCTGCCATAGAGAGCCGACAATCGAGATAGTCCAGCCGGGAAAGCCCAAGGTCACCTATGGCGAGATAACACCGGATAAGGTTTCCCACCTCATTGAAGCCATAGGAAAGGGTGAGGTGAAAAAAGAGTGGGCTCTCTATCGTACGGATAAAGAAGAATCCCTGTTGAATGGAGGCTCCCGCCCGTTTTTTACCGGGAGCGTACCGGGTGAATATAGAGAAATCCCTGAATATTCAGATGTTCCCTCCTTTAAAAAACAGCTCAAGGTAGTTTTAAGAAATGCAGGATATATCAATCCAGAGAGCATCGAAGAATATGTAGCTCGGGGTGGGTACTTTGCACTCCATAAGTCCCTCCAGATGAACCCTGAAAAGGTGATTGAAGAAGTTACCAGGGCAGGCCTCAGGGGCCGGAGCGGAGGAGGATTCCCCACCGGGGCAAAGTGGCTGAGCTGCCGCAAAGCTGAGGGCGCGGTCAAGTATGTCCTCTGTAATGCCAGTGAGGGTGACCCGGGTATCGGGATGCACAAGAGTCTCCTCGAAAGTGATCCCCACAGCATCCTGGAGGGGCTGATTATCGGGGCCTATGCCATAGGCGCGCAACAAGGGTACATCTACATCAGCAGCGGATACTCCCTCGGCATGAAGCGGATGGAAAAAGCAGTTGAAGACGCCAGGGCTTATGGCCTGCTGGGGAAGAACATCCTGAAATCCGGTTTTGATTTTACCGTTACGGTAAAGGAGGGTGGCGGGGCATATGTCTGCGGAGAATCCACCGCTCTCATGGCGGGCATCGAGGGCAGAATGGGGGAGCCCAGACCGAAATATATCCATACGGCAGAGAAAGGCTTATGGGACTCTCCCACTGATCTGAATAATCTCGAGACCTGGGCCAATGTGCCGGTCGTTATCAGCAAAGGTGCAGAGTGGTATGCGAAGATTGGAACGGAGAAGAGCAAGGGTACGAAGGTAATCTCTCTCAGCGGCAACATCAAGGATTCCTGCCTGGTTGAAGTACCCATGGGGACCCTTCTGAAGGATATCATTGAGATAGGAAACGGAGTGACCAGGAACAGGACATTGAAAGCCATACAGATAGGCGGTCCAGCCGGTGGGATTCTCCCTGCTGAATCGGCAAGCATCCCCCTGGACTTCGATCAATTATCCAGGGCAGGTTCGAATTTAGGCTCAGGTGGTCTTGTGGTCATGGATGAAAAGGCCTGCATGATAGATATAACCAGATATTTTCTTTCCTTCCTCAGCGAGGAATCCTGCGGGAAGTGCGTTCCCTGTCGTGAGGGGTTAAAGAAGATGGTTGAACTGATGGAGCGGATGAGCATGGGGATCGGGACAAAAGAGGATCTTGGCCTGATGGAGGAACTCTCTCTCGCCATGGAAAAGGGGTCGCTCTGCGAACTGGGGAAGACGGCCCCTCACATGTTTATCTCAACCCTGCGATATTTCAAGGGAGAGTATGAAGCCCACATGGATGGGAAGTGTCCGGCCGGGGTCTGCAGGGAACTGACCTTTTATGCAATTGACCGGGATACCTGCACTGCCTGTGGAGCCTGTATACGGGTTTGCCCTGTGAATGCTGTAATAGGTGAAGTGAAGAAAGTTCCCTCAATTGATTTGAAGAAGTGTATCAAATGCGGGGCGTGTGTAGAAGTGTGTGAAGTCGAGGCGATAAAGGCATAAAACGATTGCAGAATGCGGATTGCGGATTGCGGAATGTAGAGACATGCCATGGCATGTCTCTACCGGATCCTTGAACCCTAAGGTGTAGTAATAACCATAGTAAAGGAGGTCGTCAATTGATCCAGATCGATACAGAAAAGTGTGCGCGGTGCGGAGGTTGTGTGGATCTCTGTCCGACCACGGCAATAGCCTTTGAGGACGATGTGGTGGTAATCGATTCTCAGATTTGTCTGGAATGCGAGACCTGTGTCAAAGTCTGTCCCATGAGGGCACCTCATCGGGTGGAGTGAGACCGCAGGAATAAATTCAGGGAGTAAAGGGAGGAACCATGAAAAAGCTCTTTGACCTCGTGGTGGTAGGTGCCGGCCCTGCCGGAACCATAGCAGCGAAGACCGCAGCCGAGAACGGTTTAGAGGTAGCCCTGCTGGAGAGGAAGACGGACCTTTCGGTTGTCCGGAGGGCCTGCACGGCCTGCCTGGGTCTCAAGGATGAATTCTTTGGAGATGTCACCTTCTTTGATGACAAGACGAAGAGACTGATCTTTCCCCGGAACGGCTTCTCGGTAACATACGATGGTCCGACCCATAACCTGTACGGATTCCACCTGACCAGTCCCGATGGGACAAAGGTGAGGATGGGGGATATCAACGAAGGGAAGAAGATCGGGAAAGATGCCCGGGTAGCAGTCATGGTGAATAAAGGCCAGCTCATCCAGGGGCTGGCAGATGAGTGCAGAGCCCGGGGAGTGAACATCTACCTCAACACCAACATAGTAGATATCTGGAATGAACCGGATGGAGTAGTCGTAGCCGACCACCGGGGGAACCGGTACCAGGGGAAGTTCGTGATCGCGGCTGACGGGGTGAACTCCCGGATCATGAGAAAGGTGGGTCTGAATAAAGAGAGAAAGTGGATTGGGACCTACCGGGACCGGGCCTGTGAATTTGTAGGGATAGAATTTGATGAAATGGATGCCCTGATCTTCTGCATGGGGTGGACCACGAGTATCTCCCTTGCGCCCTCCACCCATGAAGGGTGGTACCACGTGGCAACAGCGAGCTATGACTGGAGGGATGATCTGGAGAAAGGGCTTCAGGAATTCATGCAGTCAAAAGCCTATGCACCCTGGTTCAAAAAAGCCAGATTAGTCTCCGGCCATGAGTGTGCCTGTGTTTCCAATATCTACTCGTCCATCCTGGTTCCCTATAAGAATAACGTTCTCATTGCCGGTGATTCCGGCTGGATGCAGGAGTGCTCCATCATCGGAGCGTTCATGATGGGGAACAAGGCAGCCTATGCAGTGATCTATGCCATCAACAACAAACAGATCAACAAGCAGGGCATATCGAGCTATCTTGATTGGTGGACGAAGTACCTCATCGGCCCCTATGGAGCCGGTGGTGGGTTTGGGGCAGACATCAAAGATTACCTTACGGGAGAAGATATAAACTACTTAGCCGGTCTGGTTCAGAAACCCCTGCACGGAACGCTTGACTTCTATACCATCTACCGGGGTATTGGCAAGGCATACTCGGAGCAGTTTCCGAGGATAGCAGAAGAGCGGCCTGATATCATGGAGAAGTTCATGACCATGCGAGGGGTACACCCGGAGGATGGACTGGCAAAGAGAAGGAAGAACGGATTCCTGAGCCTGACATAAAATGGTAGATTGAAGGAATTCAGGAGTCAGGAGCCAGTCCGCCAAAGGCGGATTCTTCTGAATT
This sequence comes from Pseudomonadota bacterium, assembly GCA_026388815.1. Classification (GTDB taxonomy): domain Bacteria; phylum Desulfobacterota; class WTBG01; order JAPLJA01; family JAPLJA01; genus JAPLJA01. The sequence goes on along the minus strand of JAPLJA010000093.1, from coordinate 6,003 downwards.
CTGACTTCTGTATTCTGAATTCTCCATGGACTATTCACTAACAACTATTCACTGAATGAAGAAGGCAGAGGTCAAAAAGGCTTCTGCCTTTTTTACTTTCCGCAACATCTCTCTCTGGAAACAGGCAGATAGTTCTGAGAGCAAAATAATCCGTACGTTTTTTTGACACCTCATCGAAAACATAGTACACTAATATTTAGTGTATAAAATAGGAGGGGGGTTGCCTTATGAAGAGAAAGGCACTGGTCAGTATCGTACTTGTTGTTGCCCTTGGTATGGTAGCCTTTGTTGCGTTCAGGAACAGAGAAAATGGACAAAAATTCAGGACTGAAAAAATCACCAGGGGTGATATCCAGGCAACAGTAACCGCAACCGGCACAGTAAACCCGGTTATCACGGTACAGGTGGGAACCCAGGTTTCAGGAAGGATACAACACCTCTACGTGGATTTTAATTCTCCGGTAAAGAAAGGCGAGCTTATTGCCCAGATAGATCCTGCAATTTTTGACGCACAATTTCAGCAGTCAAAGGCGAATCTTCTGAATGCCCGGGCGAATGTGATGAAAGCAGAGGCTTCACTGCTTGATGCTAAAAGGGTTTTTAATCGCAACAAGGAACTCCTGGCCGACAAGGTAGTTTCGCAGAGCGATTTTGATGTGGCTGAGACAAATCGTGATGCTGCAGAGGCTCAGCTCAATGCAGCAAAGGCTCAGGTGGCGCAGGCCGAGGCGGCCATGAGAGTATCTGAAACAAACCTCATATACACACGTATCATCTCTCCCGTTGATGGCATTGTTATATCAAGGAACGTTGATGTAGGCCAGACTGTGGCTGCGAGTTTCCAGACGCCAACCCTCTTTTTAATTGCCCAAGACCTTACCAAGATGCAGATCAACACGAATGTGAGTGAGGCAGATATTGGCAAGGTGAGGGTGGGAGAAGCAGTCGAATTTGCAGTAGATGCATACCCTGACGTCATTTTTAAGGGGACAGTGTCGCAGGTAAGAAATGCGCCTATTACCCTTCAGAATGTGGTCACCTATGATGTGCTTATCAATGTGGATAACAAGGATCTGAGGCTCAAACCGGGTATGACTGCTAATGTCTCCATAATCTGGGCAACCCAAAGCGGTATCCTGAGGATACCAAATGCTGCCCTGCGATTCAGGCCCGCTGATCAAAAGATAAGTGCGACTGAACAAAAAGGACCAGGCATCTGGATCGTCGAGAAAGAGAAGCCAAAACAGATCAAGGTGAAAACTGGTATCAGTGACGGAAACAATACAGAACTTGTACAAGGTGAACTGAAGGAAGGGGAGGACGTAATTATAGAGTCCATAACAAAAGGGAAAACAGAAAATAAAACTGCCGGACCGGGGATGATGCGGTAAGATGAAGCTCATTGAAGTGCATGGAATAAGCAAAGTCTACCAGCTCGGTGATATTGCAGTCAATGCACTCGCCGGTATTTCACTCGACATAGAGAGGAGTGAGTTCATAGCAATTATGGGTCCCTCCGGCTCAGGTAAATCTACCTTCATGAACATCATCGGATGTCTTGATAAGCCGACCCAAGGCCAGTACCTCCTCGAAGGGACAGATATTGCCCTGATGGACAGGGATGAGCTGGCGGATATAAGGAATAAAAAGATAGGGTTTGTATTTCAGGGATTCAATCTGCTTCCCAGAACCTCTGCCCTCGAGAATGTTGAACTTCCCATGCTCTACGATGGGATTTCGGTGAAGGAGAGAAGGCAGAAGGCAATGTCAGCCCTCCAGGTGGTGGGGCTTGAGGCGAGAGCGCACCACCATCCTAATCAACTCTCCATGGGCCAGCAGCAGAGGGTTGCGATCGCGCGGGCCCTGGTGAACAACGCCCCCATCATTCTGGCTGACGAACCAACAGGTAATCTCGATACCAAGACAAGCGCTGAGATTATGGAGCTTTTTGTCAAGCTCAACAAAGAAGCTAATATTACCATAGTTCTCGTGACCCATGAGTCTGATATAGCAGCCTACAGCAGGCGTATCATACGTTTCTCGGATGGTGAGGTTGTGAGTGACGAGAAGGAAGATAAATCATGATTAATATTCCATCAACCATAAAAATAGCATTCAGGGCAATCAGGGTGAATAAGACGCGCTCGGCCCTGACCATGCTCGGGATCATAATCGGGGTGAGTGCTGTTATTGCCATGCTCGAAGTGGGGAGCGGGGCAAAATACAAGATAGGTGAAGAGATTGCGGCCATGGGGAGTAATCTTCTCATGGTCCTTCCAGGATCAACGTCGGCAGGAGGGGTAAGGTTCGGCGCGGGGAGTGAACCGACGCTTACCATGGGAGACGCACAAGCCATAGTGAGGGAATGTCCTTCAGTTGCCTACGATGCCCCTGTACACAGTGGAACTGCACAGCTCGTCTATGGTAACCAGAACTGGTCAACACAGGTAATGGGCACGACGCCGAGCATACTGAATGTGAGGGACTGGCCGGTTGCGGCTGGCAGGCCATTTACGGAGGAGGACCTCAAGAACGGTACCAAGGTGTGCCTCTTAGGTCAGACCGTTGTAGACAATCTCTTCGGCGGGGAAGAACCGGTTGACAAGATTGTCAGGATAAAGAAGGTACCCTTCACGGTTGTCGGTGTACTTGCCGTCAAGGGGCAGTCCCTCATGGGCCAGGATCAGGACGATATGGTCTATGTCCCGATAACATCAGCCCAGCGGATGCTCTTTGGAACACCCTTCCCTGGAATGGTGAGGGTCATCATGGTAAAGGCCACGAGTGGGGATGACCTTGATAGTGCCGAACAACAGATACTCGCGCTGCTCAAGCAGAGGCACCATATCGGACCCAAACAGGAGAATGACTTCAGCACGAGAAACCTGACCCAGATGATGCAGACTGCCGCTCAGGCAGCAAAGATCATGGCACTTCTGCTGGGAGCAATAGCCTCAGTTTCCCTCTTAGTGGGAGGGATCGGAATCATGAACATCATGCTCGTTTCAGTTACGGAGAGGACCAGAGAGATAGGTATCCGGATGGCCATAGGCGCTAAGACATGGGACATCAGACTCCAATTCATCATCGAGTCACTGACGCTCTCATTAATCGGCGGTATTATCGGGATCATTATCGGTGTAACCATTTCAACCATACTATCCAAGATTGCCGGCTGGCCCACGCTCCTCTCCCCCTTTTCCATACTCCTTGCTTTTGGTTTTTCCGGGGCAGTGGGGATCTTCTTTGGATACTATCCCGCCTATAAAGCCTCTCTTTTAAGTCCAATTGATGCACTGAGGTATGAATAAGGAGTAGGGACGGGGTTCACCCCGCCCTTACAGAATTGTAAATTTCCTTCCTGTCTTCTTAATGAAGCCCTCTTTCTGTAACTGCACGAGATTGTCATTAATATCTTGAACGGCTCTTCCAATTATTTTCGCTATTTCACTTTTCGACAGCGGCGCTTCCTTCATGAGCGCCCTCAGGATCATTCCCCTTATCTGTCTGTTTGAACCTTCAAATGGGCTCTGTTTCTGGTAGTGAGCGCTCTTTCTGTTGGGATTCTGTTGCTCTTTCTTCAGCATGACCCCATAATCCATCAGGGCATAGTACCATTTCCTGGGATTGGAGGTGTAGAGAGTCTTTTTTATCAGGGGGAGAATTTCAGTATCTCTGACTGTTGCCTTGTGAGAGAAAAAGTGATGGATAAATACCCTCCGGATATTGGTTTCAAGAAAAATGGCTGGTTGATTAAAAGCAAAGGCAGCGACCGCTCCAGCAGTTGCTTCCCCGATTCCCGGAAAGGTCTTTAACACTTCTACATCTGAAGGAAGATGGCCGTGAAATTCCTCTACCACCCGTTGAGCGATTTGTTTCAGTGCTATGGCTCGCCGGTTATAACCCAGCCCCTGCCACATCATTAAGATCTTACGAAGCGGGGCGCGGGAAAGGCGATAAAAGTCCGGGAACTGTTTGATGAATTGCCCATACTTTTCTATCACCCTCTCTACCTGTGTCTGCTGGAGCATGATTTCTGAAACGAGGATGTGGTATGGGTTATCAGTATTTCTCCAGGGCAGGTCGCGGGCGTGGGTGGAAAAGTATTGGTAGATCGTCTTCTGAAAAGAGCGGACAGCGGCGGGAGTTAGTGTTCTTACCTTTATCAAGGTAAAGGGTTCAAGGATTCAAAGGGCCAAGTGAAAAATGTGAGAATTCAGAAGTCAGGAGTCAGAAGTCAGAAGTTTTTCTACTGAATTCTGTATTCTGGCTCCTATATTCTTTCTTATTACCTATCATTTTTTCAGCCTCACCGTGCAGATCTCTCCCGGGATAGCCTCTATTTGAATCCCGACCTTCCTGGCGCATGCGTTCCAGAAAGCTTTACACCACTTTTCATGGACGTCATCCCAGGTGATCTTAAAGGTGCCCAATTTCTCGGATATCTCCAAAATCTCTTTATAGGGACAGGGGAAAGAACGTTCCCCCTTTTTGACATTAATTTTTTCAAAGAGCTGGTAGTTGCATGAGTTTGCCTCATACATCCCCCACAACCCTTTGTCAGGACCTTCTTCTTCTACCCACCCCTTGATCATCTCCAGGATAGGACCGAGGATATAGGCTTCATGTTCTGCCTTTTCCTTCCACAGGTTGTGCTGAACGGCAAAGTCCAGAGCAGTCAGGTGTGCCTTGACTAAGGCATCGTTGAATTTGTGAGGGTAGGGTATAACATCGGTGTAGGTCTGAAAGAGCATCCTCACCGCGGGCTGAAGGTTAGCTGCATCACTGTCAAAATCAAACTCAATTCCTGGCATACGTTCCTCCTACTCAGATATAACTTAGCCTTAACTAATATCCGTCTTATTATAGAGAGGTTTGTTGATTGATTGTATTGTTTGTCAAATTTTTGCCAAAGAACTATTCACAGCCTCTTTGCAATCTGGCTCCTCAAGTTGGTTGTTAGAAAGAACGTTTACGATAACGATCTATTTCGGGTAGAAATCGCCAAAAAGACAAAGGCACTTGTCCCTTAACAATGTCCCTTATTGTCCTTATCGATGTCCTATAATGTCCTATACCACTCTTGAGAAATATTTCTCGTTCCATGGCTTCGCTTCGGGATGGCATTTCTTCAGAATAAATCAGGAGCCATGGACCTTGTTGTTTTCTTGTATACCTCTGTTTCCCAGGCTCTTTATTATTATGTTCCCTTAAACGTCTTTCCACATCGGATGTATGGCCGATGTAGATTTTGCCGGTGGTTTCGCTTTAAAGGATGTATACCCAGAAAGGCAATTTTGAGTTCCTGAAAAAAGGCCCACTCCCGAGAGAGTGAGCCTTATCTTTTCTGGCTCCCCGGGCCGGACTCGAACCAGCGACCAAGTGGTTAACAGCCACCCGCTCTGCCGACTGAGCTACCGGGGAGCAGTTGAACAAATACAAGACTTTTTATAAGGTAATAAACACGTTTTGTCAATCACTATTCGTCAGTTGAGCCTGAATTAAACCATTTGCCAGGAGAAGTGTCTAATTTTTCGAACGGATTGGTTTGTCATGCGGAGTTATGACTTGATTCTCTACAGACCCTGTGTTAAAACTGGCTTGATTATCTAAACTTTTACTTATTCTGAAGAGCGTGGTCGGCGTATGAGAAAATCATTACTTGATCTTCTGACAGAGGCTGGAAAGTTACCAGAAGAGAGGGTTGAACAGGTGAGAACTGCCCTTGAAAGTTTCCCCGGCAGCCCTGTTAAAAAAATTGTGAGTGCAAATATTATTTCCGAAGATGACCTGTTACGGCTTTTGAGTGAGAAGCTTGGTTTCCCTTACATTTCTCTCCGGAAACTTCGCAAGGAACCCATCGTGATCGAAAACCTCTCGGAAAAATTTTTAAAGCAGGCAAAGGTTCTCCCCTTGGGTCTCACCGACAGCACATTGTCCATAGCAGTGAGTGACCCGTTCGATTTCTATACCCTTGAGGCAGTGAGCTTAGCCACCGGCTAC
>JAPLJA010000079.1 GCA_026388815.1 Pseudomonadota bacterium | reverse complement strand
AGCCTTTCCAGTTCCCTGAGAGATTCGAGGGCTTTCTGGCGGTCATCCGATTCCCGCTTCACTCCTATGAGATATGCCCGTTCCTGAGAGTCAGGTGTGGTGGCAAAGAGCCTTTTCGTCATCAGGTTATTGGTGAGTTTCTCATACCTCCTTCAATTAAAAGGATAAGTCAGATTCCCCCTCTTTGCAAGGGAGATTTAAAGCAGCATCTAAGGAGTTGACGAAAAGGTGGACTCATACTATACACAGGATGAAAATAACGAACAGAGGAGGATACCATGAAACTTCCAGAATATGTGAGTGTGGCAGAAGTAAAGAGAGTGTGTAAGGAACTTAAGATACGGGACTGGACTGCACTGAAGGAAATAAAGGTTCTACCGAGAGAGGCAAAGATTATCCTGTCAGAGGTTAATACGGAAAAGATGAAAGTTAACCTCGAAGCCTTCCGCCAGGGTCTCGAGGTAGAACTCGAGCATGGTATAAGGTTTAAGGATGCAAATGTAACGAATAATCATCCTCTTTTAACCGGGAAAATCGTCATAGCGCACATGAAAGAATCACTGGATTATTACAAGTACCTTGAAGTCGCCGAGATAGAAGGTGATCTACTGAAGGCGGTTGTTGCCAAAAACCCGGCAAAGGTCGAGGCGTTGTACCGTAAGCTCATCGAGGCAAAACGGGTTCTGAACGAGTCAGAAACAAAGCAGGTAAAGTAAAAATCAGCCGTCATTATCCGTCGCGTTTTTGATCCTTTCTTCAATCCTTTCCGCATCCTGCGGCAGGGTAAACCACTCAACCTCAGGGTCGCCCTTGAACCAGGTGAGTTGCCGCTTGGCATACCGCTTGGTATCCCTCTTGATTAACCGTATAGTCTCATCCAGTTCATATTCGCCCTGGAGATACTGTATTACCTGTTTATAACCCAGGCTCTGCAGGGGTTTTAAGTCAGGATCGTAACCTCTTTTCAGGATGCCTTTTACTTCCTCGACTAGGCCATTTTCTATCATCTGCTCAACCCGCTTTTCAATCCTCTGGTAGAGCTCCTTTCGCTCCCGTTCTATGCCGATCTTCACGGAGCGGTAGGGTGATTCCCTGAAGGCATGGCTTGACTGAAATGAGGACATAGGCTTTTGAGTGAGCTCATAGACCTCGAGTGCCCGCATGATCCGGTAGGTGTCGTTCGGATGGATGCGGGACGCACTCGCGGGATCAACCTCCTTGAGCCGCTGGTAAAGATATTCTTTCCCCAGCTTCTGTAAGTCCTTTTTAATTTCACTCCTTAACTTTTCATCTGCTGCCGGTCCTCGGAAGATACCCTTCGTTAATGCCTTGATATAGAGGCCGGTTCCTCCGACCACCAGGATAGATGTACCCTCCCTGATGAATGAGTCAATCACCTCCCGGGCCAGTTCCATAAACCGCACAGCACTGAATTCCTCGTCAGGATCTACAACGTCAATGAGGTAGTGTCTCACGTTGTTACGTTCTTTCAAGGAAGGTTTGGCCGTACCAATGTCGAGGTAGCGATAAACCTGAAGAGAGTCAGCGCTGACGATCTCCATCTGATACTTCATAGCAAGGAAGAGGGCAAGTTCTGATTTTCCGGCACAGGTCGGGCCAACCAGGATGATAAGGGGCGAACGTTGCATGCTTTTCATCTTAGCCTGGAGGAGGATCGTTGTCAAAGAAGACAGAAGACAGGAGTCAGAATATAGAATGTTTTTTATTGCCTAATTCTGACTTCTGGATTCTGTATTCTGTATTCTGAATGAAAAGCGTTTATCTTGACAGCAGGTTGGTTTACAGTTAAAAAATGTTATCAGGGGAAAGAGAGTGTGATAAAATAAAGCCAGGTTCGTGAAATATAAGGGATGCGAAACGGGATGTCAGATTTCCTGAACGAGCGTGACAGACAGATCCTTCAGTCTTTAATTGATGAATATATCCTGACCGCTGAACCTGTCGGTTCCAGAAGGATATCCAAGAAATACCATCTCGAGCTCAGCTCAGCCACTATCAGAAACGTGATGGCAGACCTGGCGGAGATGGGCTATCTCCATCAGCCCCATACCTCGGCAGGGAGGATCCCTACCGATAAAGGGTTCAGGTTTTACGTGGACAGCATCCTGGAGATGAGGGAGCTTACCCGGGGCGAGAAGGAGTACATCAGGAAAAAGTATGAGATCTCCACCATGGATGTATCAGATATCATGAAGGAGACCTCTCTGGCACTTTCCAAGCTTTCTCAGAATATCAGCATCATCATGGCTCCTAAATTTACCAGTACCGTGTTGAAGCACCTTGAGTTCCTGAAGATCAGCGAGAGCAGGGTCCTCGTGATCCTCGTTTCTCAATCAGGGATCGTACAGAATAAGATCATCGAGGCAGAAGAGGACATCAGCCAGGATGACCTTAACCGGTACACCAATTACCTGAATGAACTCTTTGCCGGCCTGAGCCTCGAGGAGGTGAGAGAGAAGCTCATTGAGGAGATGACAAAAGAAAAGGCCATGTACGATGAGCTCCTGTCCAAGGCATTGAAGCTGGGCGAGCAGGCCCTCTACGAGGAAGAGGAAGCTGAGGTATATATTGAGGGGAAGAACAATATCTTTAATTATCCCGAATTTACAGAAATAGAGAAGATGAGGGCTCTCTTTAATACATTTGAGGAGAAGAGCAGAATGGTGAAGCTCTTGAATAAAACCCTGGTTGCAAAAGGGGTGCAGATCTTTATTGGCTCCGAAAACCAACTCCCCGAGTTGCAGGATTGTGCCCTGATTACCTCATCTTTTTCCCGCGGGAAACAGGTGCTCGGGACACTGGGCGTTATCGGTCCAACCAGGATTCAGTACTGTAAGATCATACCTATTGTGGATTACACGGCTAAACTGATCAGTAAAATCCTGGAAATGAAATATTGAGGAGAAATCCATAGTATGAAGAAGAAACGAGACGCGTCTGATGTGGACAATGCCGATAGGGAAGATTTCGCTGTTGAATTCCCCCTTGAAGAGGTGCCCCTAAAAAGCGCTGAAAATGAGCAAAGAGTGGAAACAGGGAAACTGGAAATCAGGGAAGAAGCCCTCACCGTTGACGAGTTGCAGAAGAGGCTTGACGAAAAGAATAAGGAATATGAAGAGCTGTATGACCGTTTCCTCAGAGCCACTGCCGATTTTGAGAACTTCAAGAAGCGGGCTGAAAAAGAGAAGATTGACCGCATCAAGTTTGCCAATGAAGACCTGGTAAGGGAACTCCTGCCGGTAGTGGATAATTTAGAGAGGGCATTAACATCTTCAGAAAGTTCGAAAGATACTGAATCAATAAGGAAAGGTATCGAGATAATCCTGGAACAGGTTCTCAAGACCCTGAAGAAATTCGGGCTCGTAAGCTACGCTTCGCTCGGAGAGAAGTTTGATCCCACCCGCCATGAAGCGGTTGAACAGGTGGAGAGCACAGAGCATGAAGCCAGCACAATCATTCATGAACTCCAGAAGGGGTATTTTCTGAACGGCCGGTTACTCCGTCCTGCCCTGGTAACCGTTACGAAGCATCCTGAAGAGGCGCTTTCTTCCGATTAAAAACCTTTACCAGTACAATACTGATTTCATAGAGGATCCAGAGAGGGACAGCAGTCAAGACCTGACTGACTACGTCTGTGGATGGTGTTACTACCGCTGCCACGATGAAGATGATCAGGACCGCATATTTCCTGTAGGCGGTAAGGGTCCTGACACTCAGGATTCCAATCTTGGAAAGAAAAAGGATAAAGATAGGCAATTCAAAGGTAACCCCGAAGGCGAGGAGCATCTTTGAAGAAAAGGAAAGGTATTCCCGGAGCGAAGGAAAGGGTTTTATCACATCAGTGGTATAGCTCATAAAAAATTTGTACGTTATGGGGAGGACGATGTAGTAGGCAAAGATAACTCCTGAGATGAAGAGCATGGTGGAGAAAAAAACAAAGGGGAGGACATACTTTTTTTCTTTATCGTAGAGCCCGGGGGCGATGAAGCACCAGATTTCGTAGAGTATTACCGGGCTGGCAAAGAGAATGCCGGCAAAAAAGGAAACCTTTAAATAGGCAAAAAACGCTTCGGACACACCGGTAAAGATGAGGTGAGTACCTGGCGGAAGAGCGTCCTTCAAAGGCGCTATCAGGATATCAATAAGTTTCTGGTCGAAAAAACAACAGATGGTGAAAAATACGGCAATTGCCGTGATGCAGATAATGAGCCTCTTCCTGAGCTCTTCCAGGTGGGAAATAAAAGATGTCTTTTCCTCAGCCATTTAAATCTTTCTTTCCTTCTCCATCTTTTTTTATTTCTGTCACATCACCTCTCTTTTGGAAATCTGATTGCTGTTGATGAGATTCTAAATCCAGAGCACCTTTTTCCTGTTTTACTTCATCACCTTTGAGTATATTTTCAATATCCAGACCCTTCTTTAGATCCTCAGCTGTCCTTTTAATCTCAGCGAATGTTCTGCCCAATTGTACTTGAGGAGACTCTGAATCCGGGACTCCTTTTTCCTTTTTTGCCTCATCATCCCTGAGCAAAGTTTCAACATCCAGATCCTTCTTTAAGTCCTCAGTCGCTCTTTTGAATTCAGCGAATGCCCTGCCCAGCGCCTTTGCCAGGTCAGGCAGTTTTTTAGGCCCGATGACCAGCAGGGCTATGACGAGGATAAGAAGGAGTTCTTGCATTCCGAGATTGCCCATACATTCCTCATGCAGAAGTAATTATAGTAAAAAGTATAAATCTTTTTCAGGGGGTTGACAACTTGAATCTAATAGAGTTCAAGGGATTATGAAGTACCAAGGGTCGTAGGGTCAAGGGTCGTAGGGTCAGGGGTCTTAGGGTCAAGTATTTCCTTGCCCCTTGCTACTTGACCCTTGCCCCCCATGCATCACGCCCGTTGCCTGCCATTTAGAGCTTTACCTTCGCCCCTTCCCTGTTGGTCAACTCAACCTTCTCGATGACGATGCCGTATTCTTGTAAGAAGGTCTGGGCCTGAGTAAGAATCTGGGAATGGAAGATGTCTGCAGCGCCACGTTTCTGCCAGTCTTTTAAGTAGCCACTTCTCGAGAGCGTCCAGATGGTCGCAGTCCGGCATAATGATGACACGCCCTGGTCTATCTCCCCCATATTCTTCCCCAGTTCGCTGCAGATCTTTTGAAAGTTCGCTTGGGGTGTAATACGGTAGTAAACTCTTGCTTCAGCATCGATCACCTTTCCCCCGGTTTCGCTGTAGGCGAGAACAGGGTAGGTGAAAGAACGGGAAGATAACTCAAAGAGGATCTTTTTCCCTGTAGAAGGCAGACTGAAATGCGCACCGTCCTCCAGCACGGTGAGTCTTCCTGATGGATGAATCAGACCTACCCTCTGGTGTGAAGGTACATAGATGAGCGTAGAGGCGGTAAGAGGAATCTGCCAGAACAGGAAGAGAGTAAGAAGGATGAATTTTTTCCAGTCTTTGAACTGAAGGATAAACGGAGGTTCAGGAAGGATGAGGGTAACCCCCAGGAACCAGATCATAAAGGCGACGAAATAGCCGAGATTGACCTTAAAGACTGAAAGGAGGAGCAGGAGCGGTGAGACGACTCCCAGGAGGAGGTAGCATATCGTAGAAAATAATCCGGGATATGTGACAGATCCTTCGGGCTTGAGCGAAGAGGGTGCGTGGATCCATTCTCTCTGCCCTTCTCCCCCTGATCCCCTCCGGGAGATGTATAAGAGCGGAATCCAGAGGAGGACGGGAAGGGCGATGTTGAACATCTGATAGATGTTAAGGGCCATGAGGATGCCCGGTGTGGAAGTGATGACCCGGACGGCAACCAGGGTGAGCCAGAAGGTATGAGAGATGACCATCAGGAATACCCCGCCTGTCATGCTGATAATCTTCTGGAAGGGACGCAAACGGAGAATCATCGTTAACGCGAGGAAAGGCACAAGATTGAAGATCAGGTGGGTCAATAGGATGGACTGGCTGGTCCCGCGCTCTTCTTTCAACCACATCACTCCGTTATAGACTGAAATTTCAATGTTGGTACTGAGACCGAGGAGGTCGGAGGCAAGGATAGTTTTCAGGAAATGCTGCTGGAAAAGGACATAAGGGTTGAGAAGTATCCTGATGAGGACGAAGAAGAATATTGAGGAAAGGATAAATTTCAGGACAGGCTCTGTGAATCTTTTGTTCCTTTCAGGGAGCGTATATGTTCTCTCAGCGATCCAGGTAATCCAGCAATATGCAACCAGGAGAACAAAAGCAATAAAGGTGGCTTCCCAGAGATAGAGGTGAAAGAAGTCAAAGAGTCCAGGCGAGTAGATTTCGAGAAGTCCAAGGACTGCAATACGCAGCAGGTTGAAGATGATGAGGAGAGGGATACCGAGGATGATCCCGAGCATTTTCCTGAAAAGGAGGGTGGGATAGGAAAGAACAAAGGAAACAAAGAGGAGCAGGATGTAGACCCCGGTACACTCATAGATGATTTCAATCTGGCTGTGCAGGGGGAGAAGGATGTAACTTTTTTCTACCGTTGCCTTGATGGCGAACAAGGTCAGGAGCTTTGCCGAGAGACGTGCGGTAAGGCTGTTCATGCCTGTGATCAGAGAGGGGGCAAAAGATTGCAGGTCGTAGTTCATGCGGGAGAAGAGGAGGAGGAATGCGAAAAAAATGAAAGGGGTAATAAAGATCTCTTTCCGGGAGGAGATATATGCTGAAGCCTTCATATGAGCCATATATATTCAATGGAGGAGAAAGAGTGTCAAGCAGTTTTTCTGAGGGTGCAATAATTCCCTTGTATTTTTTGTGTAACCCGGTAAACTTTTTCACTTCAGATTGGAGACGGGCCTGTTCAATTATTGTATGATAAGGAGATCAGATGAAGTTGAAGGATGGGGTGTTTGTTTATCCCTGGACGAGTGAGCAGGAAAATAATAGCAGCAGTTACCTTTTTACCGGAAAGGTAAACCTCCTGGTGGATCCGGGGTTGAAGTTTAATGCTGAAAATCTCAAAGAGCAGATGGAAGAGGATGGGTTTGACTGGAAGAATATCAATTTGATTATCAATACCCATCTGCACCCGGATCACTGTGAAGGGGATCCAGCCTTTAAGAGAAAAGATGTCCTCTTAGCCTATCATCAGGAAGAAGACAAAATGTTTAAAAGTTTCGGCAGGCAGTTTTTTGAGCTTTTTGGACTGGAACCGCCAGATTTTCAGGCAGACTTTTTCCTGAAGGATGGTGATTTAATCCTGGGAGAGAAAAATGTGCAGGTGTACCATACTCCCGGACATTCTCCCGGTTCAATCTGCCTCTACTTTCCTGATACCCGGTGCCTCGTCAGCGGGGATCTCATATTTTATGGAGGGGTGGGGAGAACCGACTTTCCCGGAGGGAACGGCAGGCTCCTCAAACAGAGTATCGAACGGATGGAAACGCTGGATATTGACTGCCTGCTTCCCGGTCATGGGGAGATTCTTCAGGGAGCGAAAGAGATTAAGGAAAATTTCAGGTTAATCAAGAGAAACTATTTTGGTTTGATATAAAGATTGCTTCGCTCCGCTCGCAATGACAACGTAGATTATAGAGCCTCTTTCATGTCATTGCGAGGAGTCCGCCTGGCGGACGACGAAACAATCTCAATATTAGCAGGCTGCTGAAAAACGCCCATCTGCATAAACGCGAAGCCCGCTCTTGCGGTAAATTCTATCGTAAGAACGACCAAACGTTTTATTCAGGAGCGGCCTTCGGTCTTTTTCAGGCGGGTTTCTTTCTGAAATTCCTGCCACTCCGGGCTCTCCTCAGTGTTGAGTATAGAATTCGTTGCTGCTGAACACCATCTTAAGCTATCACTGGCTGTTCCGTAACCGCTTTTGACTTTTCGCCCGCTACCGTGTTACAGTAATCGAGGTATTTGAAAGATGTCTCAGAAAACCAGATTCTTCCCCATTGCCACCATCATCATGATCCTGGTATTCTTTATTGTGCAGCCGTTGTTTACCGGCAAGGGTAAGAACTTTAAAGAAAGGTTTACCAATCTCCTCGAGTCTCTGAAAACCCTGGCCCCTGCCCGTAAGCCCGATACCGTTGTGGTAAAAGGGAACCTAAAGCGGATGGTGGAAAAAGACGGGATAGAGATGGTTTTCATCCCGGCTTCAAAATTTATAATGGGAAGCCCGAAAGACCAGGGCGACGAGGATGAAACCCCCCAGCATGAAGTGGATATCGATGCTTATTATATTGATGTCCATGAAGTTACCAATAAGGCATACAAGAAATTCGTGGATGGTACCGGCCACCGGGTTCCTTTTGTGGACGCTGAATGGGCCGCGCCGTATAACTGGAGGAATGGAACCTACCCGGAGGGGAAAGCCGATTACCCGGTTGTTCTAATAAGCTGGGATGATGCAAAGGCTTATGCGGATTACACAGGGGAAAGGCTCCCAACAGAGGCCGAGTGGGAACACGCAGCCCGGGGTGGTCTGGTAAGCAAGAGTCATCCCTGGGGAGAGGGGATTGATGAAAACGTTGTCAACTACCATGTGAGTGATATTTCCAAAGAGGACCTCCGCCCGGTAAAGAGTTATCCTCCCAACGCTTTTGGCCTGTACGATATGGCGGGGAATGTCTGGGAGTGGTGCAGCGATTGGTATAATGCCAATGTTTATCTGAAGGGTCTGCCGCGCAGCCCTCAGGGCCCTGAGAAGGGGGACTACAGGGTCTACCGGGGAGGTTCTTGGATAAACCCGGCTAAATTCCAGAGATGTGGCGAAAGAGGAAAGAACCTGCCTGAGACCCAGAGTTATGTCATCGGGTTTCGGTGCGTGAAATCCGTACAGGATACAAATACCGACATTAGACCATAGACTTCTATGATTCAGACTTTAGGCTATAGACTCCAGACATCAGACTGTTGGTGAGGGAATGACCAAAAAGGTCTGGTGTCTAAGGTCTGTAGTCCGGTGTCTGAAAAAAGGGCGGGAATAACTCAGTGGTAGAGTGCAACCTTGCCAAGGTTGAAGTCGCGGGTTCAAATCCCGTTTCCCGCTCCATTGAGGCGGCATAGCCAAGTGGTAAGGCAGAGGTCTGCAAAACCTTTATTCCCCGGTTCAAATCCGGGTGCCGCCTCCATTTTTTTGCCTTGAAAAGGAAATAATGACTGACCCTTTGATTTCCTGGAACAACTGTTGCTGCCACTGTGATGCAGAGATCCTCTGGAAGAGTGTTAGCTTGGAAGAAATGGTCTTCCCCGCAAAGAAGGAGTGGGTCTTCCGGCAGTATGAGTGTACACGGTGCAGGAAACAGTTACTGGTCTTCCGGCAGGATGAATGCAGTTTCAGCCTTGTTGAGGAACCTGCGCTCGGTTCCCTGTATCAGTGCAGCCAGGATGTGGAACCCAGGCTCAGCCTGGAACACTGCGATAAATCAGAATGCAGCACCTGCAGGTTCGGTAAGCCCAAAGGAACAAACAGGAAATCAAGAAGCAGATGACCTCTCCTCAACCCGGCCGTAGTCATCTTCCAATCGGAAGATATCATCTTCTTCGCAATAGCTTCCGTGTTGGACCTCAATAAACACAAGGGGAACTCTTCCTTCATTGGCAATACGGTGAGCAGCCTCACAGGGGATGATTATGCTCTCTCCACCCGTGAGAGCAATCTGTTTGCCATTCAGCGTAACCACCCCGCTTCCTTCAATAATATGCCAGTGTTCCAGCCGTTTAAAGTGCTTCTGATAGCTCAATCGTTTTCCCGGTAAAACAGTAACCCGTTTCACCTTGTAGGTTGATTCGCTCAGGATTACCTCCCACATACCCCAGGGAGGATTGGAACTTTTTTCGTTCAGGTTATGCATAAAAAGTGTCCTTTCAGCAAGCGGATGTATCTGGGACAGGTATCACGTCACAGAAGTAAAAACGATTGTCCCTGAAAACAACCTCCCCTGTTGTATGGGGTATCCTCTTGCGGAAGATGGGTCCGTCAAAGACAAAGGAATGAAACTCTCCATGTTCACCGCAGGGGTCAATGTGAGGTGGAAGTTCTGACAGGAATTGTTTGTCAAAGGTTCTGCCGACGAATGTTTTATCGAGAACATGTGAGTCAACGCAGGTTATCACCGCCTTGAATCCGCGCTCTGTGAAGACATGGGCGAGTTCAGAGGTGTCCCTTTTCCAGATAGGAAAGAGACCCTTCATTCCTATCTTTGCGAGATTGTCTTCCCGGTATTTTCTCAAATCCTCGAGGAAGATGTCACCGAAGGCTACCGAGGTAACTCCACGGCGTACATATTTTAGCAGGACCTCTTCCATTCGCTGCTCATATTCGCCCTGAGAGCTATTCGGTGAGATGAATACCTTCTCAAGCGGATAGTTCAGGGATTCAGTCTGCTGTTCGAGCAATATCCGGCGGATACCATGCATGCTGACCCTGTCGTACTCTTCAGTGACCGTTGTCAGCAGGGCAACTACTTCATAGCTGTTATTCTGCTGGATTTCGTGTAGTGAAAGAGCGCTGTCTTTCCCGCCGCTCCAGCAGAGGAGTATTTTTTCAGTCATCTCATTCTTCAGGTGATTCATGTACTTTAACCATTCAGAGATGAGAGCAGTGTATGCCCGTTTTATATCATTGGAAATGTGGTCATAGTCAGCCGAGGATAACTGTTTTAGATTCTCCCTGCTGGCCAGTTCCTCTGTCAGGTGAAATACTGCCCAGAGAAGTTCGGTAAATGATTCGTGCTCAAGCAAATTTGGATTTTCCAGGAGAGCCAGCATAAACTCCCTTTTTCCCACCAGGCAATCCCGCAGCTCTTCTAAGTCACCCCTCCTGCTCTCTATTTTATAGTCATAGTCAATAATACGTTTGCCAGCGTTCTTAAATTCTGCGTCAGACCAATCGGCGGTCATAATAAAGTTTCCTCTGATCTTATCAAAGTGAGCGTCAAAGCGAAAAATGCATTTGAACAATCGCGTGCCGACTTCACTGAAGAAAGCCCCGATGACCATATTCAATTTATTGAGCAGGGCACTTTTTTCTCTCTCATTGAGCAGCCATTCAATAATGAGCGTAACCAGCAAGACCTGAATAGGGACAAAAGCTACATTTCCGATCAAATCAAGAATGATGTGGCGGAAGTCCCGGAAAATTTCATACTGGATGAAATAAAGAGCTGTAGAGGATGCAAGTAAGATCAGCCCCAGGATGATCTGCCATCGGAAGCGTTTCACAGGTCATTACTCCTTGTCTGCCTGGTTTGGTCCATAGAAATGCCTTTCATCGGAAACAGCTTTTTATAGTGTATTTTTACTTGATTATTTGGTATTTTACAAGGGATGAATTTGTATGCCTTACACGTCAACATGAGTAAGGTTTTAAGGGGTACGTTCCACAGGAGAAAGAAATACGTACGCGCAGATACTTCCGGCACCGGAAATACTCTGTTCAAGACGGGCTGGCCTGAACGGGCTTTCGTAGTTTCTCTGTTGGGACTTATGGTGCTGCTCTGCTCTTGTGTCCGTACAGGTTTTCGAAATGAAAAACCTTTCAGCCAAACATTCGCCATGAAAGACAGAGAAATTGGTGGTCCCATTGAGGTCAGGGTAGGGCAATCCTTTGCAGTTGAAATGAGGAATCCGGCTTCAGGCGGTTACGTGCTTAAAGAGCCAGAGTTTGATCCACATATTTTGCAGATGCGGGACCAGAAATTTATTCCGCCACCTGAAAACGAAAGAATTGCTGGTAATTTTGGGCGTGTGGAGTATGTTTTTAAGGCCATAGCCCCTGGCATCACAGAAATTATTTTTAAAATTTACATGTCATGCTCTCGGTGGCGCTCACTCTGAGTATCGTCTATGGGGAGACGGTAGAGGATGTGAATGCGAAGATTGCTTCTGAAAGATTACTCTGGACTGCTGGAGAAACTTCCGTCAGCCGGATGAGTCCTGACCAGCAGCGGGCGCTCCTGGGTGGGTTGCCGACGCCTTTAGAGAACATAGATCCCGCGCAAATATGGGAGCCGCCTGACTCTCTGTCTCTTGCTGTTTACCCGGCAGGGTATGACCTCCGTGATTATAATCTGGTTTCGCCGGTAGAAGACCAGACTACGTGCGGCAGTTGCTGGGCTTTTTCCTCGACAGCCAATCTGGAATCTCTGTATATCCAGGGAATGGGGACGACCCTCGCCTTGTCCGAGCAGGCCATGCTCGATTGCTCGGAAGGGACATGCGATGGCTGGTATCTCGACACGGCATTTGATTACCTCATGGAAAATGGTACGTGTTCGGGGATGACCTATCCGTACACAGCCGTAAAGGGAACCTGCCAGACTTATGCGGTGGCTGCGAGAATAAATTCCTGGCAGTGGATTAATCCTACTGGCAGGAGAGAAGATCTAAGGGCGGGCACTTTGTCCTGATCGTCGGGTGGGGTGTCTCGAACGGCGTTGAGTACTGGATCGTTAAAAACTCATGGGGCACCTCATGGGGCCAGGACGGATATTTCTTTATTAAAATGAGCGATTCCTATATCGGCACCTATGCGATCGGAGCGGAAATAGCGCCGTAGTAACTGTATCAAACGGAAGATTTGTTTAGCAGGCTGCTGAAAAACGCCCATCTGTCCGCCATGGCGGATTCCCCTCGATAAGCCGTTTGGCCCGTCTTCGGGTAAAAACTTTACCGCAGGAGCGGCCTTCGGTCTTTTTCGGGCGCCTTGTCCGCCACAGGCGGAGACATTTTTGATCAGCCTTACAAAGGTTGCTTTTTCAGCAAACTTAGTAACTGTATCAAACGGAAGATTTGTTTCAGAGCATAATAAGAGGGTAGCTTTCATTATGAGAGCTGCCCTCTGTTTTTTTCTACGGCTACAATTTTGTTAAAGTAATGAAAGTGTGAACACCCCTCCCCAATTTCCGAAAAGGTTAGCTTGACAGAAAGGTCATTAATCAGTTATACTGAATTTCAGAAAAGTTGAATTTGTGAAATAGGAGGACTCTAACGTGACAACAATTCAGGTTAACGAACGGGGCAGCCTGACGCTTCCGAAATCGCTCCGGAAGAAGCTGGGCATCGAGCGTGGCGGGGTGGTAATGGCGGAGTTGTCCACCGAAGGTCTTGTGCTCAAACCCGCTGTGTCATTTCCCATAGAACTCTACAGCAACGAACGCGTGGAAGAGTTCGACAAAGCGGACAGCGAACTTGGACGATATTTGAATTCAAAGCCCAAACGCCGCTGACCCATGCGTGTTTTTCTCGACGCTAATATCCTGTTCTCGGCAGCAGATCCGGTAAGCGCTACACGTCGTGTATTGGAAGCCCTCCTGGAATACTCGGAGGCGGTAACCAGCCCCCATGCTGTGGAGGAGACCGGGCGCAATCTTGAAATAAAACGGCCACAGTGCGTCGCTGATTTTAAAAAATTGCTCAAGCGACTCAATACTACTCATGCCTTCGCTGATCTAACAGATTCTAATATCCACTTGTCAAAAGAAGATATAGCAGTTCTTGGGGGGGCGGTAGGATCACGGTGTACCCATTTCTGGACGGGAGATAAACGTCATTTCGGTAAGCTCTACGGGAAAACCATGGAAGGTGTCATGATTGTCAATGGCATCAGGTTGGTGGATATGCTTATCGAGAGGGGATGGAAGCCGTAAAGGATAGGCGCCTTATTACCCACCGCTCCGTGCTGAAACCTTTTTAAAACAGGTATATATATTACGAAAATAGCTTTTTTAGGTTCTTATAAGGAAACCATATAATCAATAGTTAAGCGTATACAGTAGGAAGCTCTTGAAAAAAGGGAGGCAGAGAATCAGGGATGAAAAGATCAACAGAGTATATATCAACTTTGGGTGCACATTGAAAGAGATTGCAGAATACTTGGGTATTCACTATACTACCGTAAGCCGTGCAATAACAGGGGTAGAAAAGAGAGATGGGGAAAAGTGATATTGCAAGACCCCTTAATTGTGCCTTCGCAACTCACCTGCTCGAAGGCGGGTATGATATTCGAACGGTTCAGGAGCTTTTGGGCCATAGCGACGTCAAAACGACGATGATTTACACCCATGTTCTCAACCGTGGACCATCGGGTGTTCGCAGCCCTGTCGATGGACTCTGAGACCATCGTGGTGGATTTTATGCCGATCCACATAACACACCGTGATAAAAAGAGCGCCTCGACGCAACACGCTGATGTCTCATGGGTTATGGCCGATGTGAAAATTACTTCACTGGCGTCTTATACGGATCGGAGACAGGTGTTCCGCATGTTATGCTGATCAATATAAACAATGTTACCTCTGTTACCATTTTGTACCACTGAATAATCTCGCATGGTTATCGTCACTTTCTTTATCTCCCCCTCCCTCCATACCAGAATTAAAAATAAATCTGTCCCCTTAACTTCCTTAACTTGATATAATAAATAGTTGGTCAAACATGAATATAACATTCCTCAGAAAGTGTGGCTGGATCCTCTCAGCGGGGCTTTTGCTCATTGGTCTTTTCCTACTTGTTCTTCGCGAACCCGCCGTCACGTACCTCTACCGTCATCCTGTCGAACTTCCCTTCGTTGGGGACATCCTCGAGGGAAGAGACGTCCATCCTCTGGTTCATTATCTACACAACTCTGACATTATGTTCTCACCATTCGCGGTCTTTCTGATCAAGACCGCACTTATGCTTGCAGTTGCGTCTGCGGTATCCCTGTCCAGACGAGTTGACGCACTCATCGAGCGACTACTGCATGCCAGTGCAGACCAACTGCGATCGACTGGGATTCTCTTCACCCTCATCCTGATCGGGTACTTGGTGGCGCTAGTCTCTACACCCCAGATAGACTTCGGGAATGGCAAAGAACATTCAGGATATGGCCACGACGGTGTCTATTACGGGAGGATGGCAGATGACTTTACGCCGTTCGAGACTAGAGTCTATTCACCATTCTGCTACCGGGTTCTGCCAAGTGTCTTGGTGTTCTATTTAGGGATAGGAACATTTCACGGATTTCATCTTGTGAACTCCATCTGCTATGCCCTGTCGTGTCTTCTTGTATACCGATTGCTACGGTTTTACCGTGTGGAGCGTCTTCTCTCGATTGTCGGCGTGGGCTTCTTCATCTTTCTGAAGTTTGGACTGAAGTTCTGGCTATATTACCCCATACTCACAGACGGCCTTGGCACACTCCTCTTGTTTGGCATTCTCTTCGGTGCCGTGTCAGGCAAGCATCTGCTTTACCTCTCGTTCATGGTCTCAGCGGTCTTCTGCCGAGAGAACCTGTTAGCGCTGATCCCTTTTCACGCCCTATGCCTTCTTCAGCGCTCGAAGCCTGGGAGCAAAACGGGGCTACTGATGCTATTGAACCTGGTTCCAGTCGCAGTCTTGGTTATGAGCAGGCGTTTCCCATGCGTGCTGCCCGTCGGACACTATGATGCCTTGAGCAGCGCTTGGACATGGGGAAAGGTGTTTCTCCTGAATCCAACAAGACAGGTGGAGTTCTTTCTTGCGTACATCAACTCATTGGGTGTTCTTGCCGTTTACCCATTCTTTGAAATGCGAACGACCCGGAGATTCCTGAGACAGAATGCCTGCTGGAGCTATTTCCTACTTGTGAACCTGGCGTTCAGCGTCGTGGGTGGTAAGGACATAGATAGGTTCGCGTTGTGGCAGGCTCCGCTCTTGATCGTTCTCGTGATGCGTAGTTTCTCGCTCAGCGCAGGGCCGCACCTTGTGGGCCGTTTGCTTCTTCTGCAGGCTGTCTGGTCGGAACTCTTCATTCCCTGGCGTGGTGACGTGTCGTTCTATTTCTCGAGATATGCAGTGCACTCACATGGTGTCAAAAGCCTTCTCATGGAGCTTTCATGTATCGTATTCCTAGTATTGTTTGCCGTTATTTATAAAGCCTTTGTCAAAGTACGACCAAAAGGGTCATGGCCAACAAACGAGTGGAGCACGACTTCGGGTTAGCTTCGCTGCTTCACTTCGCGGCTAACCCGAAGCGCCTCACTCTCGTCGTTGGGCAACGACCAGTAAAAGGAGAACACCACCATGAAATTAAACAAAATAGCATTCATTCCTTTCATGTTCGCTTTAGCTGTGCTGTGCCACGCCTGTTCAAAGAACCCCTCTCCTGTTGGCACTTGGAAGTCTGATACCGGCCGAGCTTTGGTTCAGCTTGATCAGGACGGTACGGCATCAGCCCGGGTCACGTTTGAGATCCCAAACGCTGAGAAGCCAGCAGAATCCATCGAGCAAGAAGAAATGGGGTCAAGAAATGGGGTCGAAAGAAATGGGGTCAGGTCTTGATTTATCAGTTATGACCCATCAAGAAATGGGGTCAGGTCTTGATTTATCAGTTATGACCTGCTATAGGTGTAGTCATGGCACGTCCGCTCAGAATTGAATACCCTGGTGCTGTCTATCATGTCACCTCCCGCGGGGATGCACGGAGAAAGATCTTCATGGATGATACTGATCGGCAGCAGTTCCTTACCATCCTCGCCTCAACTATCAGGAAGTACAACTGGCTCTGCCATGCCTACTGTCTGATGAACAACCATTACCACCTACTAATCGAGACACTGGATGCCAACCTCTCCCTCGGCATGCGACAGCTCAACGGTGTCTATACCCAGTTTTTTAACCGACACCATAAACGTCCGGGACATGTTTTTCAGGGGAGATTCAAGGCGATCCTTGTTGATAAGGAGAGCCATTTGCTGGAACTGTGTCGGTATGTCGTTCTGAATCCCATGAGGGTTCGCTGGGTCGAACAACCGGAGGCATGGCAGTGGAGTAGCTATGCAGCAACAGGCGGG
This sequence comes from Pseudomonadota bacterium, assembly GCA_026388815.1. Taxonomy (GTDB): domain Bacteria; phylum Desulfobacterota; class WTBG01; order JAPLJA01; family JAPLJA01; genus JAPLJA01. The sequence goes on along the minus strand of JAPLJA010000079.1, from coordinate 10,137 downwards.
CACAGGAGAAGTCCGGACTTCCTCACGACAGATTGGATTCTTGGGGTCTTCAGCGGTGAGAGAGGGAAGGCGCAAAAGCGGTATCGTCAGTTTGTAAAGGAAGGATCAAAGCAGAAATCGCCCTGGAACAGATTGAGAGGCCAGGTATTGTTGGGCAATGATGCCTTCGTTCAGAAATTCAAAGACCTGCTGGTGGACAAGGAGAAGGTAAAAGAGATTCCCCGGCAGCAGCGTTATTCAAGCAGACCCCCGCTGAGAGAACTATTCGAGAAAGGCAAAATCAAGACGAAAGCAGCGAGAAACAAGATTATCCACCAGGCACACATGCGTCATGGGTACACCTTGAAACAGATTGCAGATCGTTTGCACTTGCACTATACTACGATTAGCAAGACGGTCAAAGAATTGGAAAAGAAAAACTTATATCCCAAGACCTGACCCCAATATCACACCTGACCCCAATATCACACCGTGATGAAGCAAGGCGATGATCACCACATAATCAGGACAGAACATAGTCCGGTTCGCTCGATCCTCCTCTCTCCATGGTACCTTCCAACCGTACTTACGTTAGCCTTTGCAATCCGCCTTTGCTGGATATTGATTTTTCATCCCAATCCCGTGAGCGATTTTACTTTCTACTTCCGGAGCGCAGAGTCCATTGCAAGAGGGTATGGTTATGCCCCTTATGGTGGTTTCGCCACTGCGTACTTCCCCATTGGTTATCCATTGTTTCTGGCAATGCTTTTCTGGGTCTTTGGGGTTTCGGTTACCGTGGCTCAAACGGCAAATCTTATTCTTTCCGTTGCGTCGCTCCTGCTTGCGTACTGGATAGCACGAGACCTTTTCAGATCAGAACTAGCAGGAAGGCTTTCCCTCTTGTTCCTTGCCATTTATCCGAACAGTATCGCATACACGTCTCTTGTCGGAGTGGAGATATTTTATCTATTCTTACTGTTTCTTGGTGTAACACTTCTGTTGCCCTGTATCTCGATCAAAGGAGCAGCGCATCCCGGGCGTTTACTGACTGCAGGATTAGTGTTTGGGTTTGCGACGCTTGTCAAAGTGCAGACTCTTTTGTTGCCTGCGTTCCTTCTCCTTCTGTTTCCTCAATTCTCATGGGAAGGGAGAAGCCTGGTCAATCGGTTGAAGAGAGTTGCAATTCTTTATGTCGCCTTGATTGTAGGATTAAGTCCGTGGGTCATTCGCAATTACAGACTCTACAATGGCATTGTTCTTTCAAACAATGATGGTCTGAATCTCTATATTGGCAATGGTCCCGAAGCAAACGGGAGATGGGTTGCAATACCCTGGTTTGGTGTCAGAAACAATACGTTGGAGGAATACAAAATCAATCAAATTGCGAGAAGAGAAGCGATCGATTACATAAAAACTCATCCGTTGCAAACCTTGACGCTTATGCCGAAAAAGCTTATCGCCCTCTTTTACCACGGTGATGGTGTGTATTGGAACATCATGGGCACAGGAAGCGAATTGATATTGGCAAGATATGTCTTGCGGTTGCTCGATCAACCCAATACGATTTATGAATTCGTCGTGTTCGTCTTTCTTATCGCTTCACTCCTCTTCGGGTGTTGGAAAAGACTGCGACTTGGTAAAGGTCACGGTTGGCCACTATTGGGTATTGTCGTGATACTCTATTTCATCGGCATATATCTTGTGTACTATGGCGCGGCGCGTTATCACTTCCCAATAATTCCATGGATGATAATGTACTCCGCCGCTTTGCTGTCCTCTCTATTTGCAAAGGTTGCGCACGGAAACAGCTTGACTGAATAAGGTACGGCGGGGCCCTTTTCACCTTCGGTGCCAAGCGGGATACTAGGGACAGGCACCTATTTGCGGGCACCTATTTGCGTGAGTGCATAGGAAAATCCAGTCCTTTACCGAATGAAAGCAACCGACTCCACAAAGCCCTATCGGCTCCACTACGCGTGGGTCGTCCTTACGGTAGGGACACTCGTCGTTTTCGGTGCTCTGGGATTAGCTCGGTTCGGCTACACCATGCTGCTGCCCCCCATGCAGACGGGACTGGGGCTGGATAATACCCAGGCCGGCGGCCTCGCTACGGCTAATCTCGTGGGGTACCTGGCGTTGTCTGTGGCTGGGGGTGCCCTGGCGGTGCGTTACGGTCCCCGGCTCGTGATTACTGTTGGACTGGCGCTGGCGGGAGTGGGCATGCTGCTGACGGGTCTCGCAGGTAGTTTTGCCACCGCCATGGCATGGCGGGCACTCACCGGCATAGGCAGCGGCGCCAGCAACGTGCCGGTCATGGGACTGCTCGCTGCATGGTTCGTTCAGCGTCGCCGCGGATTGGCTGCAGGCATTGCCGTGACTGGCTCTTCATTGGGACTCATGGTGGTTGGCCCCCTTGTGCCCCACATGCTCACCAACTACGGTCAGAACGGTTGGCGTATCTGCTGGTTTCTTTTCGCGGGCGCAACGTTCGGGCTGGCGGCCCTTTCCCTCGCCGTCCTGCGCAATCGGCCTTCGGCCCTCGGGCTCCGCCCGCTTGGTTCTACGGGAGACAACGAAACGGGCATTTCCAAAGCGGGTGAACTCTACTGGGGAAGCGTCTATCGATCGGGGGTTGTGTGGCACGTCGGTCTGATCTACGTCGCTTTTGGATTCTCGTATATCATCTACATGACCTTTTTCACCAAATACCTGATCACAGAGGGCGCATACACACAGGAATCTGCTGGCAGGTTGTTCATGCTCATGGGGTGGCTCAGCCTGCTGTGTGGCCTGATTTGGGGATGGGTCTCGGACATCATCGGCCGCAAGGGCGCCCTCGTCATCGTCTATCTCATTCATACCGTTGCCTTTGGCCTGTTTGCGCTCTGGCCCTCACCGCCTGGATTCACAATTTCCGCGGTTCTGTTCGGGTTGTCGGCATGGAGTATTCCCGCCATCATGGCTGCTACGTGCGGAGACCTGCTGGGTCCAAGGCTCGCGCCCGCTGGACTCGGCTTCGTCACCCTCTTTTTGGGTATCGGCCAGGCTGCCGGCCCCAGTGCCGCTGGTGCTGTAGCGGATGCTACCGGGTCACTTTCCCCGGCGATGTTGCTTGCCGCCGGGGTAGCCCTGCTCGGTGCCGTCGGTGCCCTATTGCTCCGCCACACTGAACTGGCACAAGGCGGAGGTCAAGGCTCCTGAGAACATGGGGATACATCCCATGTATTGGGCCAGTAAAAAAGGCGCCAATTTTACCACTTCGTTCTCATCAGGGTTTTTTCTGTGAAGAAGTTCTCATCGAGTCCTGGGTTTGAACTTGATAACCAGCCCTCTATTATGAGGGCATAGCAGTCTCTTAAACCAGCAGCCTCCTCGCTACCTTGCCACTGCTTGTCTTGGGCAGGGAATCAGAGAATTCTATCAGTCTGGGGACCTTCCAACTGGACAGCCGTTCCCGGCAAAAAGCAATGAGATCTTTTTCTGAAACAGGAGCATCGGAGTGTAAAGTCACCACGGCCTTAATCACCTCGCCCCGATCTTTATCCGGCATTCCCACTGCACCGGCCTCTGCCACCATGGGATGCTGGAGCAACACATTCTCGATCTCAGCCGGAAAGACGTTGAGCCCGCCGGTGATGATCATGTCGTCCTTGCGGCCAAGGTGGTAGAGGAATCCATCAACATCAAATCTTCCTAAGTCTCCGGTGTAGAGCCATCCGTTCCTGATCCTCTCCCTGGTGGCTTCCGGATTATTATGATACCCTTTCATCACCATGGGCCCTCTTACGATGATCTCGCCTACTTCACCGATAGGAAAGTCCTTCCCTTCTTCATCCACAATCTTTACCTCTGCATGAGGCACCGGCCTTCCGATGCTCCCCATCTTGTCAAAGGCGTATTCCAGGGGCATGAGCGTAATGAAAGGTGAGGTCTCGGTCAGTCCGTATCCCTGGATTGGGATCGTATGGGGGAATTTTTCCTGAAACTCTTTCATGAGCGTGAGCGGGACAGAAGTCCCCCACATGGATACCCACCAGAGACTTTCCGTGTTGTATTTCTCGATATGGGGTACGCGCAGGAGGGCTTGAAAGATCGGTGGTACCCCCTGGAAGTAATTGATTTTATACTTCTCAACCCCTTCCAGAATCTTATCCGGTCTCATCTGGTCGAAGATTACCAGCGTTGATCCGCGGAGGACGACCTCGTTGATAAATATAGGGCCAATGATATGGGACATGGACATTACATTCCCCCAGATGTCCCCCTCCCTGGATTTCACTACCTGATTGAGGACGTCAGGGAAGGTGTCGAGGTTATCATAGGTGAGCACTACCCCTTTCGGTCTTCCGGTGGTAGTGCCTGAAGTATACATGTAGAGAGCTTCATCTGAGCCTGTTACGCTTACATGCACCTCGCCGTCCAGTCTGGGATCGCTGACGATTTCTTCAAAGACGGAACCGCAACCTTCAATCCTCCCTTCCTTCAGGATGGTAGAGTCCAAAGGACAGGCATCCATGAAGTCTTCTCTGTTGGTGAGGTAGAGGGGAGCATTGATGATGATGGACTTAACCTGGGCATCCTTCAGGATGAGACGAAGCTCCTCCCCTTTCAGCCTGATGTCAATGGGAACGGGGATGGTACCCAGTTTGGTGATTCCTAAATAGGCGACTGCGAAATCGGAACAATTGGGAAGGACAATGGCGATACGTTCGCCCTTGCTCAGGCCACGACCAATCAGGAAATTTGCCAGGCGCGTCGAGTGGAGGTTGAGCTCACGGAAACTCACTCCCCTGTCCTGGAAAATGAAGGCAGTCTTCTGCGGAATTCTCTGAGCAGTATCCTTGATTACCTCACCGAAATTCATCCACGCACCTTTACCGATTAAAAACCGTATTTGAACTCAAAGAAGGCCTCGTCGTTTTCCTGGAACTCACCGTTCAGCCCGCCTTTCCTCCCCCAGAACACATTGAGCCCTGTGGCGAGGGTGACCTGGTCGGTTAACTCAAACTCGAGACGGGGGCTGGTCCTCCAGTCATTGTCGTCTCCATACATGGTCAGGACATCAGCCTTCAGCCTTTCATGGAAGAAGTCCGTGGAGGTCTTCAGGCTCATCATGTTTTCAACCTTATCGAGAGGGACACCGGTAGGTCCGAAAAGCAGATCCTCTCCGTGTTTGGAGTCTATGCTGCTGATGAGCTGTATAAACTGAAAGGAGAAAAGCCAGTTGGTCCATACGTATTTGTCCAGACCTATCACATAATTGTAATTGTCAACCTTGGTTACTTTACCGGATCCGTAATTGTTTTCATGATTGTGGATATAGGCGAATTCACCTCTGATGGTAAGCCCCCGCAGCGGGCCGCTGGTTAAGGCCTTGGAGAAAGAGCCGCCGAAAAGCTCAGTCTGCCCGTACACTTTTTCAAAGAGGATGGGAATACCCTGGAAAGGAGAGGTCTTCTTAAATTTTGCCTTGACGGCTGATGACAGATCCCAGCCGTGGAGGTAGTTCAGACTGTATTCAAAACCCCGGTAGATATCGAGCCACCTGAACCCGATTTTTGAATTCTTCAGGCTCTCTCCGGGTTCATGATCGACGGTCTTGTACCCGGGATAGAGGTGGGGAAACATGTGGTGAAGGTCCTTCAGGCCCTGCATGCTCTTCTCGCCCTCTGCTGTAGCTGTGAAGGTAAAGGGAGACCCGGCGGGCGGAATGTAGTTGGATTCAAAATCAGGGATGAGGAGGAACTGAATGGTTCCGTCTACCTTGGGGGAATACTCTACCTTGAGCATATAGAGGGGTATGCGGCTTTCAGAGAACTCATCAAGGACAAATTCTCTCATGTCCATCGGGCAAACCACGTCCAGGAGTTTTACCCCATCTGCCGTACCCCAGACCACCTGCTGTTTCCCGATCCGTATGTCGAGATTGTTTGAGTAGTAGTCGATGTAAATCTCTCTCAGCCAGTCAGTACCTCTGGTCTTTCCCAATATCTTTCGATTGTGCTCCCAGTCCTCTTCTGCATCATAGGCGCTGTCATACCACTCACGGAGAATACCGAAGATGTAAATCTGGGGTGTCAGGCGGTATTCCACTTCGAGTTGGGCCATGTTCTCAATCTTCATGAACTTATCCCATTCCTCCAGCCTGACGGCAGTTTCATTTTTAATGAATCCCGATATGGTGAGCTTGTCCGTCACGTTCAAGGCGAAAGCGCTTGAGCTGAACAACAAGAAGAGGAAGGTGGATACAGAAAATAATATTTTTGTGCTTTTTTTCATGAAAGCCTCCTTTACCATTTGGTCCGCATGAGCGTTTTTTCTGAGAAGAAGTTCTCATCGATACCGCCATTGAACTTGATACCTCCGATTTCAGAAACGGTGTAATGGCCGGTGATCAGGTTGTGACACTCCTGGTGTACCTGGGGGATACATTTTGTGTCAGGCCAGTATTCATAGACAATGAGTGTGACCTTGTATTTTCTGCCAGTAGGGTCATATATCTCGTCAAATATCTTTCCTGCAAAATCCTTGTGAAGATAAACTACCCGTTTGGAGTAATACCAGTTTTTCCTCTTGGGCTTAGCCTCCACCACATAGCAGTCCTGCCCTGCATAGTAGGTTTTCCCGTTATAAGGAGATTTGAAACCTTCAAACTTCTTCTCACCTACATAGGTATAAGTCTCGTCATCCCACCTGCGGCTGGTCATTTCCTCCTGGGTGAAGTCTGAGCCAAAAGCAGCATCATCAGCCTCCGACTGAGAGATCCTTCTCACCTTTCTCAGGCTTGGGAGCCAGAGCCAGATATCCTGGTCTTTCTTGGGATTGAGGTAGCTCCAGGTGAGGACAGAGAGCCCCTTGACGTTTTGCGGGGCAGTGAGGGTAATCATATCTTTGTAGTCCAGGTCGTCGCTCACGCGGTTGAGGATGATGCGGAAGCGCTGGGCGTCCTTCTCCCTGGTAAAGCCTCCCTTGTCGATGAGCAGGTTTTTCACATTGTCAAAACTGACATCCCGTGCGAATTTCGTATATTTCACATAATACTTTATCCTCATCAGGTCATCGGCAGACATCGCCGGCTGAGGCTTCATGCTTTCACAACATTTCTGGCATTCCGGCGGCGTTTTTTTGAGTAGCGCCCCTTCTTCGCCGAAAGGGACACCCCTCGAAAAGATCAGCATCGCTGTTGCGAGCACCAGAATTCTGCCGACCTTCAGGTACCTTTTGTTTTTCCTTCTATCCATCTTAACCTCCGTTCTTTATTTTTGCTTTAAAGATAAACCCCGGTCTTATCATCCTTATCAGGACAGGGAGAATGATCAGGGCGCCGAGTCCATTCAGGACAATGAGAGAACCCAAGGCTATGCCAAGTTTAGCCTGGAGCCTTATGTCAGAGAATGCCCAGGCGAAGACACCGATAGCCACGATGGTAACGCTGAAAAAGACAGCTTTCCCTGAGGTTACCAGGGACCTCAGGATGGCATCATCGACTATAGAATTTCCTCCGTTTGTGATCTCGTCCCTCATCCGGCTCACTACGTAGAGCCCGTAATCAACCCCAAGCCCTATCCCCACAGAGGCAATGGGCAGGGTTTCGAGGGTAAGGGATATGCCGAGTAATCCCATGACTCCAAATGTGATCAGTACGCCAAAGGCAAGAGGGATAAGAAGGAGGAAGCCGCTCACGAAGGAAGAGTAGGAGAGTACTACGCAGAGAAATGTTGCCAGGCTGATCTGGAGGATGCTGTCAGGGAGGGTTCGGGTAATAATCTCATTGATGGCAGCTAACGTTCCAATGACTCCGCCAGGGTAAAGGAATGTGACATCCTGGTTATGATGGTTATTTTTAATCCACTCTGCAGTGGTATCCATCACCTTTTTTATGGTGCTGGCCCGGTGATCTTTTAGGTCCATCTTTATATTGGCGTATTGATAGTTCGAACTCACCACCGGGTCAAAATCTCCAGGAAAGCCAGAGATAGAGTAGAGAAACAGATATTCAGCAATGGTATTGTCGTTATCAGGAATCTTGTAGTGGGCAAAGTTTCCCCCTTCCATGGTCAGGTTGAGCCCTTTGATATAGTCAGTAAGAGAAATGGTGTAACCAGCCTCCGGGATTTTTTCTTTCAGGTATTTCTCAAGGGAGTCCATCTCCTTGAGTACTCCTGAGGAGATCAAGGGCTCTTGCCGTCCTTCCCTTCCTTCTACCAGGATAAAGTAAGGATTAGATCCGGAAAACTTGGTATTGATCATGTTCTCTGCGATGTTGTAAGGAGAGTCTGGGTAGAGGGCCGAAGAACCTGGTTCGTTATCCCCGATCACAAGCCTGGTGGTTCCAAAGATCCCTGCGGAGATAAGGATGACCAGGATTATCACTACTGATAACCTGAGAAAAGGCTTGGAGGATAAGAATGAAATCCTGGTGAGGATCCAGTCAATGACATTCGCTTTTTCTTCCCTTTCTACCTCGCTCTTCTTGGGCACGGGCAGGAGGGAGAGCACGGGGGGAATGAAGGTCAGGGTGGTGAAAAGGCTGCTGATTGCACCGATGCCGGCAGCCAGGGCCATGCTCTTGATCATCGGTATCGGGATGAAGATAAGAGTGAAGAACCCCAGGCTGTCTGTTATAAGGGAGACTAAGGCCGGGATGAAGAGGGAATGCAAACTCCTCTGGGCTGCTTCCCGGCCATCTGGATTTATCAGTGCTCTTTCATAATATCTCTTGATTAACTGGACAGAGTGGCAGATGTCCAGCGCCATGATGAGAAAGGGGACCAGTATCGTGGCCGGGTCGAGTTTATACCCCAGAAGGGCGATGATTCCCAGACCCCAGATGGATGCCATGGTCGCGGAAAGAATCGGGAGGATTACGCCCCTCTTTGACCTGAAGGTTATGTAGAGGAGGGTGATCATAATGAGAATGGTTCCGAACAACACCTTGAACATCGCGGGGATATAATGGTCGAGCCATCCCTCAAGAATTGGCCTGCCCGCCATGTAGATTTCGTGATTGCTGTCTTTCTCGGCCTCAGTAATGTTCCTCAATTCCTGAAAGAGGAACTTTGAAGGCACCTGAGGCTCGAAGTCAGCAAGGATCAGAGTAGCCTTCAGATCTTTCGAGACGATAGGACCGTAGAGCATGGGATTCCTCAGGATTGCTTTCTTGAGATATTCCATGGACTCCTTTGTTCCCGGGGCTTCACGCATCAGCCTCTTGGTTACAAATCCCGATTCATTTGCCCTTACATCCTTGATCTTATGGCTTGAGAGTGAAATGATCCTGCTCTGATTGACCCCTTCCATGAGATAGAGTTTGCGGGTTATCCTTACCACCTTTTCAAGGGTTTCTCTTCTAAAGATGTCACCTTCTTTTGCCACGATGGCAATGGATACCTGGTTTAATCCTCCAAAAACGGAGGTGAGCTTTGCCTGTACCTGCATGTAGGAATGATTCTTCGGAGTAAAATCATTTACATTAGTATGGATAGATAAATTTTTGAGGTTATAGAGGAAGAACAAAGACAGGAGGATGCAAAAACAGACAAACGCAATCCGGTAACGGATGACGAGACGGGCAAAGTGGAGAGAAAGAGATTTCACGTGATACTCCCCGTCAGCTCTTTGCTCCCTTCATCGCGCGCCTTATGCTCTTTTGAGGGATGTTTTGGAAATAACTTCCTGCCCGTTTTTATGTCCCGGGCTTTTCTAAACCGTCGGTGAAACCACCACCATTGGTCGGGATGTTCCCGGATGGCAGCCTCTGTCAATTTGGTGAGACGGGCGATGTTTGTGGTAACATCCTTTTCTATATCCCCGGTGATGGCTAATTCGAAAGGAGGATAAATAGTTACCGTATGGAGGTGGGTTGAGTTTCTGATAATGAACATGGGGAGTATGGGAGCACCAGTCCGGAGAGAGAGGACAACAGGCCCGTTGAAGGTAGGAACCAGGTAACCAAAAAAATCTACCCATGATTCGGTCCTGGGTGCATTCTGGTCAATCTGAAGCAAGAGAATCCGATTCTTTTTTAAAGCTTTTAAAGATCGAGACACACAGGTTCTTCTGGGTTTGTCAGGGATGGCTTCCATACCAATTGTTTTCATTATGGAAGCCAGAGCAGCGGTTATCTCAGGATTCTCCGGGTTCCTGGCTACCAGTGAT
>JAPLJA010000077.1 GCA_026388815.1 Pseudomonadota bacterium | reverse complement strand
TTCTTCCGGGAGCGTGGCTTATGGCTCATGGACGCATAATGCCACAACGAAGAGAGGATGTCTAGAAATATTTATTCGTAAGTAATATCAATTAGTTATATAACATACTCAAAATCAAGAAGTATGCCGAACAGTATTGAGTCAATCCCATTTTTAGTTGAAATTTTGTAGCGGCCCATTCCCCCCATTACGCAGCCATCCCCTTCTTATTCTTTACTTCAAGCTCTCTTTGCAATACTGTTCTCAGTTCGGGTGGTAATTGCCTCTCCTTTTAGATGGACAGCCTGTGTGGGAACAAATCCGGCATTTGAATAATAAATCACTAACAAAGAACCTTCCAGAGTGCAAGGCTCTTCCGGGTCAAAAAACACAGTTCCTGTAACGAGTCATCTTTAGGAGGTTCAAGATAAGTGATTTTGCTTAACCCTTGCCTTACGGTCTGAAGGGTATCACTACTAATAATTCCCTCTTGTGAAAGGGTGAAGAAGATTAAGGGCAGGAGAGAATATACCACCTGACCCCAGGGGATATTATAGATAGATATTGCCCTGGGATGGATCGGCACTTCTGCCCGCCAGAGCTTGAGGGTGTTGATCAGGTTTTCATAATAGGTATCTGGAATGGGCCAGAAATTCAAATGGTAGGCATTGTATCTACCCTTTTTCAGAGAAGGATGGTGAAGGTATCGCTCAGAAAAATCCTGATATGAACCGAAGTCGATCTCCAATTCTTTTTTAATGAGGTATCGGAATACCCGATCACCAATGGGCCTGATCTTATACCAGAGTTCGCAAGGATCTCTTTCTCCGGGGAGGTAGGAATCAAGTTTAGCCTTTACCGCCTCGGCGACCAGTGAGGGAAACTCGGGAAATTCCACAAAGATTTCTCCTAACCGCTGCGGACACTCCTCTTTAAACCTATTAAACCGCTCCCGGCAGGAATAATGGTACCTTTTGATCGAGAGGAGAAGGGCATCAGCACAGGCTAATACAAACTTATCTATCCCCCGTAAAGCCTGAATTTCTTCTAACTCCTGAGGTTTCCTATCTTCCTGTAAGAAAAAAGGAAGGGGGGCAAGCATTTCAGCCATCCGATTGAACATGAGCCGGATACCTTCCCAGAGAGGTAGTGAAGCAGGATCGATAGGGTTCAAAGTGAGACAATCATCACCGGACAGGAGTTTTGATCCTGTTTTTAGTTCGTACATGAAGATGCTTGGTAAAGAAGGGCCAAAGGATAAGTTCTTTACCCTGTTGTACTTCAATCGGGAGGGTGTTATCCAGAAGAGCGAAACATCTGTCTTTAAGCGAAAGGATAATTCAGGGGAGAGTTGATCTATCATTTTTCTCTTCCAGAATTTTTTCGTCACCACCCCAATCTCATAGTCACTTAAGATATTTACCTCTGAGCCCTTCCGCAAGACGCTCCCCTCTCTCCTCCCAAAACTCCCGCTCAGGATAATTGAGAGGGGGGTCAGGTTATCTATTACCTCTGAGGTGATGTGATTGAGGTGGGTATCGATAAGCTTATCCACTGAAGGATCATCAAAAAAGGTATATTTACCCATCTCTCTTATTCCAGATGTTTCTACCATCCACGTATGGTGGTATCTCAATCCCTAAGAGGGAGAGGAAAGTGGGAAGGATATCAACCAATTCAACAGGGGTATCATTTTTTATCTCTTGATTGCTGATGAAGACCCCATCTGAATCAGGATAGTCAGGAGAATAACCATGCATGGAGTTAATCGACCTGCTGAATCCCCAGATGGTCTTGGAAAAGACATGGGGGGCATCGAGATAAAAGATAAGGTCTCCATAACGGTTGTCAGGCATCATTACATGATACTTCTTAAGGAGATCTTCAGTAAGAATAAAACCACAAGGGATCTCCGTGAGGATTTTTTCTATGTTCGTCCTTTCTCTATCGTCTCTAAACCAGAAACGGGCATAATTGGCATCGATCACATGGAGGTATCGGTTTAAGTCCTGCCCTTTTTCTTTAAAGACGGCGTAGAGGTCAATCCTCTTTGCCACCTTGATATGTCCATGGTCAGAAAAGGCAACAAAGTTAAATGATCCTTCCCTTTTCCTCAGTTCCTCATATTTCTTCTCTATCAACTGATCTATTTTTTTTAGCCTTTTTCTTGCCTCCGGGGAATCCTGCCCAAGTCTGTGGGAGAATAGGTCCACAGATCCCACAAAGAGATAGGTAAAGGGTTTGACTTCAGTGAATTGATAGCGCTCGATCTCAGAAACATCCGATACACCCTTATCCATGCCAACTATATCAATCCCGATGCCTTTAGACCTGAGAATTTCAAAAATGGTAGGATAACCAGGTAGGTATCCTGGCTCGTCCCAGAATTTCTTCTCTGATACATCAAAATAATGCCAGTATTTAAGGGGAAGATTGACTACCATAGGGATACCAAAGTAGGAGGTGTTCCTCTCAAAAAGCCGGGCAGTCTTGGTAAAAAAGTATTTGCCAGGAAGGGTGTTCATCAAGGGGATATTCCTTAAATACCTTACCCATTTAAAAGGGGAGGTCTCCGGGGAATATCTCCAGACAAACCAGAGGAGATGTTTATCTGGATAGATACCGGTATACATAGAAGCATGACAGGCAACTGAGTAACCCAGGATGGTCCTCATCCTCCTCTTATCTTTGAAAGAGTTGAGAAAGGGCATTGATTCGAGGCTCTCCGGTTTCAATCCGTCAAAGAAGATGGTTAAAATGGGTTTCAAGAAAAAATCTTCTCCTTTCTATTTTTTAATACTAATACAAACGCATTAAATGCTATTACATTGTCATTGACTAATACAAACGCATTAAATGCTATTACATTGTCATTGCGAGCGACCAACGGGAGCGTGGCAATCTCACCACATAAACAAAAGATTGCTTCGTCGTTTCACTCCTCGCAATGACGCTTTACTTAATGCGTTCGTATTAATAAGAAACCAGGGTGTTGATTCTGTCGAGCAACTTTTTCGTCTCCTTTTCATCCTCTTCGTTATTGTTTAGGATCAGTTCAGCATATTCGCGAAGTGGTTCTACAAATTTCTTGTACATGGGGTACACATTGGTCAGGTATTGAGAAATGACCCCTTCAAAACTCCTTCCCCTTTCAAAGAGATCCCTTGTTAATCGACGGATTAAACGAATGTCCGCATCAACTTCAATGAAGACTTTGAGATCCATTAAATCCCTTAACCGCTGGTCAACAAATACAAGGATTCCCTCTACCAGGATTACATTTTTTGGAAACACTTCCACCACCTCTTCTTTCCGAATGTGGTGGACAAAATCATAGACTGGCTTCTTTATACTTCTCCCGGATTTTAATTCCCGGAGGTGGTAGATGAAAAAATCAAGATCTAAGGCTTCAGGACAGTCAAAATTTACCTTTTCTCTTTCTTCATCCCTTAAATGACTTAGGTCGCGGTAGTAGGGGTCATGATCAAAGATGAGTACTTCTTTTTCACCCAGTTGATCTCTTATCCTCTGGGCGATCGTCGTTTTTCCTGAACCACTCCCTCCACAAAGACCAATAATGTATGGCCTTATCTCTCCCTTCGTCATCGTCCTCTACCGGGAAAAGTCTTTCAGTACCTCCTGGTACGCTTCATAGGTACTCTTTGCAACCGCTTCGCCGGTAAATCTTCTCAAGGCTTCCTCTTTCGCAGCCCTGCCCACACCCTCTCTTATCCGGTCATCGCGGAGGAGTAAGGCTATTCCCTTTGTTACTGCTTCCAGATCTCCCGGTTCCACCAGTAATCCAGTTGCCCCATCCCGGATCAATTCTGGTACGCCTCCGACGCGGGTAGCGATCACCGCTTTACCTGCAGCCATAGCCTGTTGAACGACCATCGGAAGATTTTCCTGATCCGAAGTCAAGACGAATACTGAACATTCTTCATATTCTCTTACCACTTCATCTTCGGTGAGTAGTCCGGTAAAACGGACATTCTGTTCTATTTGATTCTGTGAGATGAACTCCTTAAGGAGATCAAAAAAATCGCTGTTATTGAAATCTCCAACCATATGGAGGGATATCTCATGAAAACGCTTTCTGAGGGCAGGTAAGGCCTTGAGTAAGAGCAGTGGATTTTTAAGGGGAGATATATCAGCAGCAACGAAGAGTAGTCGATCCTTAACCTCTCTATTCTTGAGGGCAAAGAAGTTTGATCTTACTGGATTGGGAATAAAAAAATACCTTGCCTGGGGAGATAACTTTAATACTTTTCTACTGTACTCGCTGATCAGGATTAGGTATCTGGTATATCGTGATAGGAGTAATCCCAATATGGTCCCATGCAGCCAGGTTCTCAACACTTTAAGTTTTCTCATCCGGTATTTTGCCTCTCTTTGGGGAATACCATGGGGGGTGATGATAATGGGGTAGGAAGAGTTCCTGCAGAGGTATGAATATCCAGTACTGTGGGCATGGACTATTGCAGGTTTGATCTGCAAAAGCCTCTCAAATATCCTCCTCTTATTCACTCCCAAAATTAAGGAGAGTTCAAAAGGGGTGAATTTGGGGAAGAAGTGATAGTTTATTGAATCCTTTGTAAAAGAGATATTGCCGCTTATCCCTTTCTTAGGGGCAACAACGTGAATATCCAATTTCCCAGTCTTGGCAAGACCGTGTACGAGATTTACCATAGCGGACTGCACACCGCCCTCTATCTTTTCTTCATCGAGAGGGTAGTCACCCACGACGGCGATCTTCATCTTTGATCCGTTTTTCATATCTGCCTCCGTTCATTGACATATTCGAACAGAAAATCAGTTAATCGATCATAGGTAGCCTGCCTGGAAAACCGTTCGAGAACTAACCTCCTCGCCTCCCTCCCTAATTCCCTTGCATACTCTGGATTATCTAATATATTGAGAACCCTCTGGGCAAAGTAAAGAGGAGACTCTTCTATAAGCAATCCCTTCCCATTTTCCAATCCCATCCCCAAAATTGCTTGAGGGGTCACCACAATAGGAATTCCCATAGCCATAACTTCGAAGACCCTTCCCCGATGACCAAACCCATAGGTAAAAGGCAATACCACCAACTTTCCCTTCGCCAGATAATCTCTCACATCCTCGACAAAGCCTGTCACTGTGATCCGGGGATCAGAGGCCAATGCCTTGATCTCGGGAGGAGGGTTATTACCCACTATCATCAAGGTAGCATCCTTTTTTTTCTCCCAGATGAGTGGCATGATCTCCTTGTATAGATACAGTGCACCATCAATGTTAATGGGGTTGGCCATAGCCCCATAGAAAATTAGGCTGTCTTCCTCTGCCCTTGTCTCTCGGGGTGAAAAATACTCTGTATCAACACCTGTAGGAGATATAATAATCTTTTTATTAGCGCCTAAGTATTTCTGAAAGCTTTTCTCATCCTCTTTATTTGTGGCAACAATGAGATTGAAGAGCTTCAGGGACTCCAGCTCCATTTGCAGGTAGCGATTCATCAGAAATGACGTAAGAGGCCTCCAGGGGGGGTTAGGTCTATTCTCCCTGATTCTGCTTTCTCGCAAGAATTGAAAATCATTTGTATCAACAACCTTTATAGCATTTCCTGCTTGAATGAGATCTCTGTCCCAATACCAGTATTCAAAGAAGATGATATCATAGGAGTTATTTCTGATGCGATTCAACAGCTTCTTTTTTATTGCTGGAAGGTTGTTGTAAAAAAAGTCAGAAGGGGTCCCCTTGAATAGATGGGAAAAGGCAAAGTATATTTTATAGAGCAAACGGTGTAGCTGTGTCCTGCGATTAGGTGCAAGAAATGTTTCAAGATGACTGCAGTACATCTTTACCTGAGGAATGTACACTGCACGTTCTTTGAATCTTAACCTGCAGATTAGATGGACCTCAAATCTTTGTGAGAAACTCATTAATAGATTAGTAACCCGTGCAGCAATGCCCTGATCAATAGGGTAAGGGAGGTGAGAATTTATAAAGAGAAGTTTTTTCTTAGTTCCTTTCATCTTTATTCTTTGAGTAGTCCACTCTTTCAGTATCTACTCTGTAAACACCAATCCCTTCGCAAATTTGAGATCCTTAAATAATTATATATCATGAAATTATCACGAAATCACGTCATTACAGTTGACCTCTGGCTCAAAAAAATTAAAAAACTGATTTACAACCTGCTATCAGCTGCTTGGACATCTGAGATATAAAAATTTATAAGAAGCCCTTTCATTATCTGTTTAATTTATGTGCCGGTTTTTTTGCTATTAAAAATATACCTTGTGCTATGAGTTCTTCGTCTGACATATTTTTAAATCTCTTTTGGAGAGATGGACGAATGTTCTTTATAAGAGAGATTGTTGAATCAGAATAATCAACACCTTGCAAAACAGTTTCTTTATGAGGGACTATCTCGAGAGCAGATCCGACAATATTTGTTATCAACACCTTGCTGTCATATCCTAACTCGGTCATTATTTTCGTATAGTAGGTGAGTAACCGACGATTAGGTTTGTCAGAATCATATGTCATCAACTTGTATACTGGATCAGGTATTGAGAGGTATGTAAGGGGATGAAAACCCTTGCCGCTGAACAGACCATGATCACGAAAATCGATTTTGTGAATCATGGAGCCACCGGATCTTAATAAACTGTTCATTACGGATAATGCTGCATCGGGATCATACAAGTGCTCAATAACAGCTCTTGAAATAATGAGATCAAACGACCCCGGCTCTAAAATCTTATCTGCTTCCTCTATCCCGATCCCGTATAAATATTTCAACTTTTCTGTATGAATATTAATGCCACCATTAAGGTTAATGATATTGTCATAAATGCATCTTTCATTATCATTTAAGCGCGTTCTTATTTCGCGGTAAATCTGGCACTGTTGCTCGGTATCACGTTTAGAGTGGAATTTATCGAGGCAAACCACCTGTTTCACACCCGCAATTAAAAACTTTAAGGCAACCCCAAAATTGTCTCCTGGACCGATCTCAAGAATTCTCTTCTCTCTAAGCATAAAAGGAGAGATACCGGAATAGTTAAGATAATCATCAAATACCTGGTTAATGTAAGCCAGACTTTCTGGCAGAGATTTGCCAGAATGCGTAGAACCAGAGCATGATTCGTTATTACCTGATAGAAATCGTCTCTTAGTCTGCCAGTTATCGTAAACATGATAGGCAATGATCATAATCTTTGATTTTCGAGCAAGTTGCCTGAGGAGGGTTAACATGGTTCAATCCCCTCTACCATTATTAAGCGAACAGGGATTCTCTGTCCAATGCCTGATAATTTTCTACCTTACTCATCAATTTTTTCCTTACAGAGGGGCTTCATCTGATCTCACTCTCTTCTTTTTGAATATTCATATAGAAACCCCGTCAATCGATCGTATGTAGCAGCTTTGCTGAACCTTTCGCACACAGTCTTCCTTCCCTTCATTCCCAATTCCGTTGCATACTCGGTATTATTCAAAATCTTGAGTACTGCCTCGGTGATTGAGACAGGCGAATCTGCAATCAGCAATCCTTCTCCGTTTTGTAATCCCATCCCCTTGATCGCCTGCGGAGTAACCACAAGGGGGATCCCCATGGCCATAACCTCATAGATTCTACCTCGGTGACCAAACTCAAATCTTAGTGGCAATACCACGACCTTTGCCATTGCCAGCCAGTCCCTTACATCCTTAACATACCCGGTAACTGTGACACGGTGATCAGAATCCAGTGCCTTGATTTCTGCAGGGGGGCTGTTGCCCACGATGGACAATTTAACATTTTTTTTCTTATTCCAGATGAGGGGCATGATCTCTTTGTAGAGATATAGCCCGCCATCAATATTAATAGAATGAGACATGTCTCCATAGAAGACAAGACTTTCTTCGTTGGGTACCACACGAGGGCTAAAGTAGTCGGTATCTACACCCGTCGGCGATATAACGATCTCTTTTTGAGAACTGAGGCAGTTTTGTAAAGTCTTCTTATCCTTATCCGTAGTAACAATAATGAGATCAAAAAGATTCAGA
The DNA here is from genome assembly GCA_026388815.1 of Pseudomonadota bacterium. GTDB lineage: Bacteria > Desulfobacterota > WTBG01 > JAPLJA01 > JAPLJA01 > JAPLJA01. The sequence goes on along the minus strand of JAPLJA010000077.1, from coordinate 46,314 downwards.
TGCTCGCATTCTCTTTTCATATACCGGTCCCTTTGAAATCTTATCCATACATTTGAGAAGGCTTGAAATTTTCCTCTTCTGAATTGAAAAATCCTTTCAAACTGTATATCGTTTGCGTCTATCACTTTGAGTCCTTTGCAAGCGTTGATGAGTCTTTTATCCCAAAACCAGTATTCGAAAAAGATGATATCATAGTGATTATTTTGGATGAGATTCAGTATTCTTTTCTTTATCTCTGAGAGGTTCGTATAGAAAAAGTGAGAAGGCGTTCCTTTAAACAAATAGGAGAAGGCAAAAGAGATTTTATAGATAAGACGATGCAGTTGTGACTTTCGATTGGGAACAAGGAATGCTTCCACATGATGGCAGTATTTTTTTAACTCAGGGATATAGTTAAATTTTTCTTTTGACCCTACAATGCATACAAAATCAATATCAAATTTCCGAGAAAGGGCCTCTAACAAATTCGTAACCCGCATATCAATGCCCATTTCAACCGGATAGGGAAAGCGATTATTTACAAAGAGGAGCCTTTTTTTAAATTCTTCCATCCCTCTTAATAGATTCTCCTTTTCAAATAAATCTCCTCTTTTTTTAGGTCAATCCTGGACTTCACCCCATGGACTGTAGACTTAATCCGGCAGTTTTAGGATGAGTTGTCCGAATGATTGTTTTCTCTGCTCTGATTGTATTATAGCCTCAAACTCTTCCAGGGGCAAGGTAGTGTGAAAGTTGCAAACATTTTCGACATACCTCTTTTTGAGATGAGGTAATCGAGAGGACTACCTTCTTCCGTACGATCTCCTCCAATACCTCATAGATGGCTCTTGACTACTTCTCTGTTTCAGTGGTACTTTATCTCATACTGGCGTACTCCTTTCTTGTTTTTGGTTTTTTCCTATGAAAGGATACGCCGACTTTTTTTACTTTTTCTACACTTTTATTATACTACTTTAAGTAATAGTATATGATTAGTGACAGTTAAAAATAGTTAAAAAGGTAATTGGCAGAGGACGGATCGTGGAGATTATACAACGTACCACTCGGGATTATTCCATTTTGATTCTTGCTGCAGCACTATGCTGGGGGCCGGGACTTTTTTATTTTTTCAGTCAGGACGATTTGATTCTTTATGAAGGGTGCTGGAGGATTTGGCATAATGCACAATCCCTTCCTGAATGGTTACATACAATTTTATTTGAACCCGGTATCATAGATTTCAATTACCGACCACTTTCGACCCATATATACTTTTGTACCATGCGGTCGTTTTTTGGTTTTAACGCTTTTCCTTTCCATTTCATCTCTGTTACAATTCATCTATTAACGGCAGTGTTTATAGGGGCCATTGCAAAACGACTCGGAGTGAGGCAGAATGCAGTTCTTCTTGCAATGGTTTTTTATGTTACTCGTGATGCACTTTTTGGATCTGTGGAATGGATCTCCGGGATTCAAGATGGGTTGGCTGCATTTTTCTCGGCAGTTTGCCTCTGGGCCGCATTGCGATATTATGATGAGAGGGGTTGGAAATTGTTAATTCTGATGAATAGCACTATGATATTGGCTTTGCTTTCTAAAGAAATTGCAATAGTTCTTCCTATAATTATCAATGCAATACTCATTATTCGCTTCAAAACAGATAACCGACCTCAAATTGAGATATATAAGAAAATAGAGTTTCTACTATGGTCGTGGTTGATTCTAATCGGTTTTATAGCTATCCGGCTTTTACTTGTGGGAGCAAATATGACCAAATATCCTATTGGTATTTTTCTTGGAACGCCAATAAATTTTGTTTTGTACACATTCTGGGGTTTTTTCGGCATCGATTTTAGGGGAAGCCATTTATACCATTTATACTATATGTCGTTAGCAGCTGGCTTTTTATTCGGGGTTTTTTTTCTGATATTTTTCTTTTTAGTGATAATAAAAAAAAGAAGAGATCTGGCAATTGCTCTGATCACAGGGCTGCTACTATGGTTAATTCCGGTTTGTTTTTTATGTTTGCAAAGAGGTCGTGATCGTGTGAATATGTATTATCTGTCAATTCCGCTCCTTGGGACATCACTTATTATTGCTGTGTTTTATGAATGGATCAATAAAATATTCAAGGTAAGACATACAGCGGTGATACTCCTCGTTTTTGTGGTGGCAATTGGCGCAACCTCAAACCAATTAAAAAGGTTTGGCCTTTTGGCCTCGGGTAGTTATTACAATCCTCATATGAGCCGACACTATCAACAGCTTTATACTGAATTGAAAACCATGGCTCATTTGTTTGAGCAGATTGATCATGTTTATTTTTACCAATTTTTAGATCCCGCTATGGTCACATCCAACCCCGATGGGAAAGGATATCGGAATGCATCGCCGCTAGAATCATTGATTCATATCATTACCGGAACAACCCGCTATGACGTTCATTATGTTGTGGATTTTCCATCCTGTAAACGACCCACGGCTCTTATGCCGTATAATGTTATTTCGCTTCGCGATTTTGAGTGTAGCAAAATTGACAAAAAATCTTTAATTCTATTTGTTACTTCAGAAAAAGAGATAAAAAGATGGACGCTTCCCCATTTTCTTTCACATCAGTTTCCTGTCAAGCTCATCTACCGGATGGCCTCAGAGATGTAAGGCGTCAGGATCTTTTCTATCCATTCCAAATCAGCAATCGTTCGTGCAACCTTGAGTATCCGAGTCCATACCCGGGCTGAAACCCCAGTTTATCAGTTTTTGCAAATCACATTTGCTTTGTCTGAGATATTCCCGATGTTCAATCTTTGAATAGGGAGATTGATTGTGCATAACTTAAGGATGGGAATGATAAGAGAGAATTTAAACAATCACTGGCGATATGCCTTCCCAGGCTAATATCTTAAGGAAGACAATCCAAAAAATTGGAATACTCCTCCTTTCTTTCGCCGACATTAAAGACCAATCCTCTCCCCTGGGCCAGATTGTCTGCGTATCGAAAAGAGATATAGGAACCATCCACAGTGAAGTTATATAAATACCTTAATGGAAGAAGAACAGAGCCACCGCGAGAAAGGAAAAAAGAGTGTTTTTTAGAAACATATCTTAGGGTGATATTTTCCTAAGCAAGAGATTTGTTTAGTACCCTCTGGCATGCCTTAAAAACTTGAGCAGGTTTTATGAGATCCATGCATTTTTTAGGGCATTCTCTTTTAAAACACCCCATACATTCAACATCCGGTTCGATGATCTCTCCCAACCCATAAAGTTCAAACTCATTTCGGTTGAAGATATTGTTGAATAACACCACCTTTTTTTCGAGGGCAATTGCGATATGCAGGGCCATTGACACTGCAGTTACAATCAGGTCACACTGATCCATCAACGTAAAAAACCTCTTTAAAGGGAAGTGGCCTACATAGGTAGCACCACTCTCTTTTGCTATAATTCGATTCTTCTCATCTTCACTCTCTCCACCAAGGAGGAGTACCCCAAAACCTTCTTTCTTAAGTGTCTGAGTAAGTTCAATCCAATTTTCAATCGGCCATAACCTCGTAGACCACCTCTCCCCGCACCCCGTATTCAAACCGATTAAAGGATGATTTTCCGGAATATCCCATTTCTCTTCTGTCACATCTAAGATGTATCTTTCCCCATTAAATTGTAGTCCGCAGATCTCAAAGATTTCTTGGGGATAACTTTTCTGGCTCGCCCGATTTACATCATCAAAAAGGCCAGTCAACCATTTAGCTTCCGAATCTTCGTCTATTGGAACACAGCGGCCCATTTCTAATCTAAATCCTTTTTTGACATCAGCCGATAGCTGATTGGCAAGGGCACATGCCTCTAAATCCTTATCCAAGTTATAGAGAAGATCAAAGTGAGTAGATTTAAGGAGGAGAATATTTTTCAAATCAAAATTTAATGCATTGTCTACTATCGAGGGAATTACCTCTGGTGTATAGGTAACCCAGGTAATTTCTGCATCTGGATATTGCTCTTTGAGTTTCAAAAGAAGCGGGGTAGTTCGAATGACATCACCGATGGCCCCCAATTTTATAAATAAAATTCTTTTTGCCATCTTCTGATAATAGGAGCAATCTTCACAGTGTACCCCTTCCTCTTTATGGAAATGACAGGGCCTATCACCTTTAAAAAATCTACAGTCAACCTTAATTTTCAACGTGAACTCCTGTAATCAATCGATATAACCTAACCCTCGTAACCTTTTTTCAACAGCCAGTTGTTCATCTTGTGAATAGACCTTTTCTGCTCCTTGGTCAATCTCATTGCTTGCCTGAGAATATGCTACCGGATGGTCATGAATATAATCATCGTCAAATATTTCTTTTAAGACTTTTCCATCCATGTCAGATGGAACAGGAATCTCCATACGATAGAGAATGGTGGGTGCAAGATCGATAATAGCAGCTTCCTCCAAACGATATCCCTTTTTGAAATTTTTCCCTGAGGCAATGAGGATACCATTCCTATGGTGGAACCCCAAAGGGCTATTTTCGCGAGAGGATATCAAGTTTTCCCTGTACGTTGATGAACTGCCAGGAATACTATACCCTTTTGCAATAAATAATATATCAGGGGCAGAAGAAAGGTTACTTCCCCAATAAACTTCTTCTTTGAAGAAGACCTGGTCAACGAGTTTTTCTCCAGTGTGAGGGTCTTTAAATTTAAGGAGTCCATCCTTTATGAGCTCACGAATCTTGAGATACTCGTCTCCTTCTACCCTCAGGTAAATTCCCTGGACCGAAGCACCGCCAAAATAAGCCTTAGAACTCCTAAAGTCTATATCCTCACCTTCTTTACGTTCACCAATTGGTACTCGCTTGATTACCATCTTTCTTAATCTTCTCCGAATCCCAACAGGCATCAATGCCTTAACCCATTGCCGCATTTTACTACCCTCATTCTTTGTATGTAAGAGACCAAGATTGGCGAGCCAACCGTTTATGTTCAATGAATAGTGGTGAGGACCAAAGCCATGGTCGGACATTATAAAGAGGCTGGTTTTTTTATCCATTTTCCCAATAATAGTGCCAATCATCTCGTCAACCATTTGATAAAGCTCTATGGCAGTGCTTCTGATATTTTTTGCCTTATCGAGATAATAAAGCGCACTCCTTTTATCTAAATATTTCCAGAAGAGGTGCTGGATTCGATCATGTTCGATAAAGTTAACAGCAAGAAAATCCCATGGTTCATCCTCCATAAGAAAGAAGAGGGCCTCTTTCCTTTTAATGAAGGCGTATTTTAAGTCATTAAAGAACCTTTTTACTTCACTGGTTCTTTCGGGGTCATAGAGACCAGAGTCTACATCAATCACATAATCGCCTATCTTGGCGATTAATCTATCCTTAAGATCAGGTGGATGGGTGAAGCAGACCTTGTTATTTGGAGTAAGCATTCCGGAAATCATAAAACCATCAACCTCCTCTGGAGGGTAGGTGACTGGGATATTAATGATGCCAACCCTTCTTTTATGGGCGTTTACGATCTCCCATAGTTTGCGAGATCTTATTGACCGGGAGCTAATCAAAAGCCTTTCCAAATTGTCATTAACTGGCCCCCTGAAATCGAATATCCCGTGTTTCCCTGGATTCTTGCCAGTGATGAATGAGGCCCAGGCAGGGGGCGTGAGAGGAGGAATGGTAGACTCTAATCCACCCCAGGCTCCTTGCTTAAGGAGATTTGCCATAACAGGGAGAATTCCTTCGTTTATCCAGGGGAGAAGCAGATCGAAGGTGGCTCCATCCAGACCTATTACTATAACTTTGTTAGATTCTCTATGATTATTCATTTATGTGCTTTTATTGTCAGTATTTTTCTCTGTTGCAAGACGTATCCTTCTTATAATCGCGTCAATTATCCACCTATCCTCGTCGGAAAGTCGTAAGGCTATCATCGACATGAGGTAAAGGGCAAAAAAGGATAATATTAGTGCTCCTAAGCAGAAGATATTGTACTGATTAATTCTTATCACCTCAACCCGGAGAATAAAGAGGGTGACAAGTGAGGAAAAGACCCCGGCAACGAGAGGCTTCATAAGGTCCGAGCGAAAGGGATGGATTTTCAATAAATAGTAAATTTGGATTACTTCTACTATGTTTATGGCGATTAGTGAGATGGTACTGGCAATGGCTGCCCCGATGATTCCGTATCGGGGTATTAAAAGATAATTCAATATGATATTAGCTATGGCAAAGATGGTGGTATTGGCTAAGCTAATATTCTGGTGCCCAGTCATCATTAACATCGGTCCAGTCGATCCCACGCTCACCCTGATCATTTGAGCGGCGCTCAAGATAATGAGTACAGTAGCGCCTACGGTAAATGCATCTCCAAAAATATTCATTACGGGATGGGCAAAAATGCTTAAAGCGAGAAAGATGGGGAAACTTAAGGAGATAGCCCACTTAGTTTCCACTTTGAATAGGCCTTCCAACTTAGAAAAATCTCTTTCCCCAGAGAGTTCAGATATCATGGGAGAAAAAATTACATTAAGAGACTGGAGCGGGAGGCTTACCAAGGGGATGACTCTGTCTGCTGCACCGAATATCCCTACATCTAAGGAGGTCTTAAAATACCCCAGCATCAGAATATCAGTCCACCTAATGAGGAAACTGAAGAAGGTAACAAAGACGAGAGGAAGGGAGAATGCTACTACGGTCTTATTTTCGTATATTGGGGTTAGTGAATTCTTATGGAAAGGGGAGATGTTGTTCAGGTAGTTAAAGGCAATAATGAAACCGATTATGATTGACAGGACAGAAGCGAGGAGAACACCGAATAGCTTCATCCCCAAGAGGAAGAAGAGAATCAGAAAGAACAGTCGAGAGATGGGCTGAAATAACTTCTCCACGTAGACTCGATACTTGATCAATTGAAAACCCTGTATACCGCCCAACCAAATGGTCATTAAGTTAGTAAAGGGAAGAGAAATCAAGAGAATCATTAAGGCAAAGGAGAGATCGGGATTGTGAAATATCCGGGTTGAGATGAAATTTGAGGTGAAAAAGAGTAAAAGAAAGAAGATCAGACTGATTAATCCTACCACCTGGGTGCCAAAGAGGATTACCCCCTTTAACCTTGCTCTATCACCCTTTCCATGGTAAAGGGCAATAAATCTTATAAGTCCATTATCTAGGCCAGCGACAGAGAATATGCTCACTACCCTAAGGATGGTAGATGCTAATACATAGATCCCGAAGGAGCTTGGACCAATCCGTCGGGTCACCAAGACATTGCTTGCATAACCGATAATATTACCCAGGATTTCTCCGAGTCCACTAATCCCGGCATTCTTAGCTATTTTAGAAATGTCATCCTTATAGAAATCTTTTATAAGCTCTTTTTTATTTTCCAAGTCCTTATCTTTTCTCTTCAATTCCTTCTAATCTGTAGATCACCTCGTTGATGCCCCATATAATCGGGATTGGAATTGACCCCGACGTAGTAAGGAGAATGGGGCTCAAAAGAGCAGTCATGAAAATCCCCACAAAGCTTGCTGTTAAACCAATAGATAATATCCTTAAAAATGGGTCCTGAACAATTTTCCAGTAGCGAAAGCCTCTTATAAGAGGTAAAGCAAATAACCAGATGAAAGGAATTAATCCAACTAAACCAAGACGCATGACTACATCGAGAATTGAGTTATGAAAGACGGGGTTCTTAATTTTCCTTATATCATAAGGTGAGCCAATACGGAAACCCCACCCCTTTACTGGCTTCTTTTTACCCTCTTGAGCTTCAGGCTTGGTCAATAATTTTGTTTCGCCAACTCTAAGAGGGGTTGCGAATAAATCTTTAGCTCCACCCAAAAGACGAGATCTAACCAGACGCTCATCGAGAGGAGAAGTTTCCTCAGAACTCTTTTGATCTTTTGTTTTTGAAGACCTGAAAAAATACCACGCGATTTTTATTGGCTTATAATAAGTTCCCAACCCTATTCCCAATATGGGATGGTCCTTAATTTTTAAGAGAGCATATTCAATCTCCTTCGTCCTCCCGCTTAAGGTATCAGCTTCTTTACCTTTAAGCCCTCTCACTTTAAAAATCGAGGTTATCCTCTCTTGAGTGGCATTGAGTATCTTGTTTAATTTGCCCGAAGAACTTAAAGAGAAGAGGAAGATAACAATTACCATACAAATCGCTACAAGAAAGTAGCTGATGAATCTCCCCTTGTGTTGAATTGGCGCTAAAAAGATAAAGAGAAGGAGAGCAAGGGAAGAAGTTATCCATATAACCCGATAAAAGGTGAAGAGAAGCCCCAACCCGAATATAATAACTGATATCCCCCATAGAATTGTTTTGCCTTCGAGCCTTCTTGTAACAACTATGCATCCAAGAGATATAAAGGAAAGATAGATTAGAAAAAGACCTGAAGAGATAGAGCGAGTTACTCCTTCATAGCTTATCCGCGCCGTCACCAAAGTCTCTACTCTCCCAATAAATGGAATTGGTAGGGAAGTTCCCAATATCGACTGAAGGATAGTGACTATAGAGGTAATAAGGGCAATGAAGAAAACACCCCTAATAAACAGAGTTAAATCTCTTTTATTTCTTATCAGATTGGTTATAAGGAAGAAGAGGAGATAATAAGAAGTGTAGCGAAAAGTTCTGAAGGCGACATTGAAATCGGCTTTCTGTATAGCGATACCATTGATGAGAGCAATTACACATGCGATAAAAAACAATATAAGAGGTATATCTATTGGGGTTCGGATAATGGGATAATGATGACGGTAAAAGAACCTATAATAAAGCTTTCGGACAATGATGAAGAAAAACAGTCCTCCCAAAATCGCATCGGTAATGTGCACACTACCAAGCCTAAAGAATGGGATGAGAGGCAACATTCCTGGATCGAGAAAACCTGCAATAAAAAAGATTATCACAAATAGCCCATAGATAGGCCTAAGCAACAGAAAAGAAAGTCCAATTATTGCACCTAATCTCATGAGGAAGAAGAGAGGAGGAATTGCAATAATATTCCTGCAATAACTGACCAGATAAATGACAACGATGAACTGAATGATAAATGACTTCTTTGTGAATGTTTGCCAAAGAGTCAGATGGAGAGTCTTGAATGGAGATTCATTCACCTTAGTTCCCTCTCAATACAGGGGAGAAATTTTCTACTCTTTTCCCATCGTTTCGGGCAATCTGACACATTTTCAAAGATTCTTCTATAGTCGCTGCTCCATCCTCAAAGTCGGGAAGGATATGGGTATACAGGTCAATCATGGATCATAGCTTTCGGAATTCCTTGTTACTGTGAAGAAAGGGATAGCGATGGTATGGGTAAGAAATCAATGAGAGTTCTCTCAATCAGGAGGTGATCCTTTCTACCATATACATATCAATGCGAGAATCAGCCTTGAGAAGCCACTTATAATAGGGGAAATGGTACTGTCCCCTCTTATAATCAATATTATTTATTACCACCCCTAAGAGCTTGGCCTGGAGGTTGGAGAGTTGATCAATTGCCTGTTTTGCAAGGGTCCTGGGGGTCTTTGCAAACTGAGTCAGAAATACCACTCCGTCTGACAAACGAGAGGTGACGGTGGCATCAGGTCCAACCAACATTCCTGGTGAATCAATGATGATAAAATCGAATCGTTTTTTCACTTCTTCCATCATTCTGTGCATACTTTCAGAGCTCAGGAGTTCCAAAGGATCAAGGGGAATTGTGCCGGCTGTAATGATTGTTACACTTTCAACGCCAGTAGGCTTGAGAATAGTATCCAAGTTAACTTTCCCCTTAAGAAAGTCGCTTAAACCAGGTGAATTTTCTACTCCGAGCAGGCTATAGAGCCGAGGCATCCTCATATTTGTATCGATCAAGAGCACCTTTTTGCTGTTCTGGGTCATAGCAATTGCAAGGTTTGCAGAGACTAATGTCTTCCCTTCCCCTCGGCCTGGACTCGTAATCAAGTACGTCTTGTACCCCTTGTCTGGAGCGTTTAAGAAGAGGTTGGTCCTTACGTTCCTGAAGGACTCAGAAAAATTCGATTCTGGCTTGATAAGGGTTATCAATTCACCCTCTAAGGTTGAGAACGAACCGATTGGGCCAAGGAAAGGTAAACGCCGAAGATACATATCAATATCGTACTGTCCTTTGATGGTATTATCAAAGTACTCAAAAATGAAGGTTAATCCGATCCCACCGAGAAGGCCTAAAAAAGCAGAAAAAAGAACCTGTCCTGTCCTGTTGGGACGTACTGGCATCGAAGGAACCTCAGCGCTGTCAAGAATAAAGATATTGGAGGCCTCAATGTCACTGACAATACTGGTTTCCCCCAGCCTCTTCTGGAACATCTCATACAGGTCCCGGTTATACTCTACATCTTTCTTCAGGATTCCATAGACAGCTGCCTTCTTATTCACGTCCATGACTTCCTGCTTGTATCCATTAAGAGTCTTCTCCAGTTTTTCCTCATTCGCTTTTGCCGTTACATACTGAGTCTCTATGGTCTTTCCTAATTGCTCGGTTTCCATCCTCAACCTTTTTTTCTGTTCTTCAATTTCTGATTTCAGACTTACTATTTTAGGATGTTTAGGGCCATATTTCTCGGAGAGTTCTGAATAGTCTCTCATCAAAGCTGTATAGTCGTTTTTTAACGACCGGATGGTGGAGTCTTGGATTATCTCTGGAAAGGCGTTAATCTCTTCTGGCTTGTCAATAATCTTTTTCAACTGATCATAGACTGTCTCCAGTTGTATCCGTTTCATTTTTGCTTGAGTAAGCTCATTATTGAGCTGAGCAAGTTTCTGGAAAATGATATTTTCGCCTTCCCAATACTTGCTCAGGGCGCTATCCAGCATTACTATATCCTCTTTTTCTTTGAATTTTTGCAAGACAAGTTGTGCCTTCTCACCCTGTATTCTGAGTTCATCTAACCCCTTTTTCAGCCATTCTCCCGCAATCTTATTTGCCTCATATCTCATTTTGAGGTTATGCTCCATATACACCTTGGCATGGGTATTAACAATCTCTGTGATTAACATGGGATTTTGGCCTTCAAAACTTATATTTACCAGGCGGGTCTCCTCGATAGGCTCAACAAAAAATTTACCCCAATATGCATCGATCAATCCTGTCATAGCAAATGGATCGATACCGCTTCCTTGTTCACTATCGTTCTTTCCACCTGTTTGTACAGGAAACCTAACTTCTTCTTCCCGGCCTAAAACCTTTTTTGCCACCGTCTTCAGTACCTCCTTAATGTTATTAATAAAGCCATAAATTTTACCTCTTGTCCTTTGAATGATGTTCGGGGTATTAAGTACTCCTTTAAACTCGGGGTTATCCCACAGTTTTAATGTATTAATTACTTCCCGGATCACCGAACGGCTCTGCATGATCTGATATTGGGTAGCAAAGTAGTCGTAAGCTCTCGTTTCGGACAAATATACTTCTTCTATATCAGCAACTTTAGGATTTTCTCTTTCGATGAGAATCTTTATCGTTGCTCTATATACCGGTTCCATCATAATGGTACGAACAGTGCCGGCGATGGTTAAAAGAGAAAAGAACACAATAGCGAGCCACTTTCGCTTTTGAATTATTCTAAGAAAATCTTTCAGGTGAATAACCCTCAATAACCCTTCTTCCAAAGTAACCCTCCTCTTGTTTAAAAGAAACTCTCCGGAACGGAGATAATATCTTCAGGTTCAAGCAATTGATCCATCTTTGCCTTTATTTCAATTCTCGCTCCATCCTTTTCCCTGATTATCTTTATCCTCCACCTGGACGCCTTTTCGGTGAGACCACCTGCCATTGTGATACCTTTCAGCACGGTGGTTCCTTTTTCCAAGGTATATCTTCCCTGTGTTTTCACCTCACCGTATACATAAAAGTAACTCATCTTGGGCACAAAAACGGTATCTCCCTTTTGCAAGTCTATATTAGTAGTAACATCCCCTCTCATAAGCCTGTAGAGGTTTACCGTAATAATCTCCCTATCTCCGACTTCATTTGGCATGGTTGGGGCCTCTTTCTTTAGATTATTCTGAGGCCTGATGATAATTATTTCATCTCCCGCATTCTCTGTCTGGCCACCAGCCTGTGAAATAACATCGAGGAGGTCGGTTCTTCCAGTAAGGTAATATGTTCCCGGTTTGTCGACCTCACCTAAAACAAAAACCTTTTTATTCTTATACTCCTCAATTGTTATGGTAACGTGTGGATTAATTAAATACTCATCAGCCAGTCGTCTACTCAACTCTTTTTCGAGTTGAGCCACACTCAATCCATCAGCCTTCACTGAACCTATGAGGGGGAAATAAAAGATTCCTTCTCTTGAAACTTGTACCGTCCTGTCTAAATCAGTGTTATCCCACACCTGGATCTTCAATACATCTTCAGGACCGATTAGGTAATCCTTATCAGTAGGGACTGTCCGGTTTTCTGTCTGTTCTGTTAAAAGTTTTTGTTGCCCAGCTTCCCCAGACTGAGGAGGTACAGGAGAAGGAGTAAATGATTTATCCTGTGATGAAAGAGTTGAATCCTTTCCCCCCCAAATATAACCGCATCCTCCTGCTGTCAAAAGAAGAAATAAGATAAGAAAAGTTTTTATCAATTTCATATGAGATCCTCTGTTAGAATTTAAGAGAGATTCCTGTAGTAAACAAGCTTTTTGTATAACTCTCTTCAAGATAATTTGAATTGTGGTCAGTATAGCTGTAATTCACCTTAAAACCAAGCCAGTCTCTCATCTTATACTCTAACCCCCCACCCCAACTTTTTACATCATCCTTACGCGCTATAGAAACCGTCTGCCCTACACCCCCTTGGGTTGTAGCTCCTTCTGAATTGAACTCCATCTTACCATACGAAAAGCTTACCGTGCCCGAAATCTTATAGGTAAACTTATGGATTAGTTCTAAGGTAAGTGTGGTGTTTTTAAAACTCGCCCCATATTGGGCATCCTCGGTCGTGACACCGGTAGTAGATTGAGAACGCATTCCTGAGAACTCTATGGTTGTATACTTCGATTTTTTAAAAGTTAGACCTCCGTTAAAACCAAAAAAGCTATTTCCAGTATTAAGGGTTTTATCATCATATTTTATTTTCGTGGTCCCTCCGCTCAATTTTCCATTCAACCTGCCATCAGGGTCATCAAAATTTATCACAAACCAATAGTTTTGAGAGGTATTATCTGTGTCCTGAACAGGCACATCCTTTCTGTTATATCTGTCATGGGTATACTCAACCCCGATAAAGGTTTTTGGCATAACCTGATAAAGGGTACTGCTCCTTATTGCAATGTTATCGCTGTTATCTGGCTTAAACTGGTCCTCTTTAAATCTTCTGTAGGATCTTGTAACCTCAAGTTCTGACTTATACCTTCGACCAAGTTCATATGAGGTTAGTACGGATACACTATTCCTATAAAGATTTCTATTTATTCCATCGCTGTGAGCGGGAGGATACTGAGCATAGTTTAAATTATCTACAATCTCCGTAGTGAGACCGGAGAAAAAATGCCACTGCAATTTTGAAGAGATAGTATGGGAATCGTTATCATATCGTTGCATGTCTTGCTCTTGAAATCTAACAGATCTCATATGATAAAATAAATTAAATAAATTCTCTCTGAAAGGTAATGAAAGCCCAAGAGTAGGATTGAATGTTATAACAGAAGCTGCTTTTTTGACCTTGACTAATTTTTCATTCCCATTCTGGTCTACGACTGTTTTAACATCTCTTGGGAAATAGTTATCAGTGTATTCTCTATTGACGGTAAATGAAGGCATGATCTTAAGAGACTCTATGTGAATATTTCCTGCAGCCATACTTTCTTCTGTAAAAAATGAGAGGAAAATAACTACTCCGGGTATAAAAAAAGGTTTAAAGAGATGATCGAGAAATCTACTGCCCATAAGAACCTTTTCACCGCATTATCCATTTTATCGTATGTGTAAAAAAGATAACAACATAATGCATAATAATCAAAAATTTTATCGGCAAAAGATCAATACTTTATAAAGAATTTTTGGCTTAAAAAACCTAAATATATTAATATGCTACCATATATTATCTATTTTAGCAAAATGGGGTATGCACTTGACGGTCATGCCATGAGTTTCTGTTCCGGTTACGGTGGCCTGGCGGCTTTGTCTGTCCACAATGCGGAAAGCATGGGGGATGGATGGCAAAGAGCGGACGGATAATCTGCAGCGGGTGCAGGCTGGGGACTACCGTTACAGCAGGAACAATCTTCCAGGATAGTCACCAACCGCTGACCGTTTGGTTCCGCGCGATGTGGTGGATGACCAATCAGAAAACGGGGATCAGCGGGCTGGGATTGCAGCGGTTGCTGGGCTTGGGAAGTTACCGGACGGCATGGATGATGTTGCATAAACTGCGCAGTGCGATGGTCAGGCCAGGGCGGGATCGGTTGACAGGAATCATAGAAGTTGATGAGACATACGTTGGAGGCTTGGAAGAGGGTATCAGAGGTCGCGGTGCAGAAAAGAAAACAGTGATTGTGGTTGCAGCACAAGAGGATAGACAGGGCATCGGTCGGATTCGGATGGCTCAAGTTGTAGATGCTTCTGCAGCCAGCTTGCACGGTTTTGTGGAAACATCGGTTGAACCAGGCAGCACGATTCACACGGATGACTGGACAGGCTATCGGGGATTGGAGGCCAAGGGCTATCGGCATGTGGTCACACCGATCAAGAAGAGCGGGAAGCCCGCGCATGAGCTCTTGCCACGAGTGCATAAGGTAATGTCACTTTTTAAACGCTGGTTACTGGGGACTCATCAAGGGGCGATCAGTCACGAACATATGAGCAGCTACCTCAACGAGTTTGTCTTTCGGTTTAACCGGCGGACCTCAGCCCACCGCGGCAAGCTTTTTCTACGTTTGGCGCAGCAGGCCGTGGCGGTGGAGCCAATTCCTTATGCATGTTTGGTCAAAGGCGTTCGGGAAGGCAGATCTCGTAAATACAACATCTTGGGGTAGGTGCCGTCAAGTGCATACCCCATTTTAGCAAATTACCTTATGAACCGAAACTATCCAAGCTTATGCCCTTCCACCCCTCTGCCACCTCTGAAGTGGGTTATTTTCGTTTCCATGGCCGGAATACTCATTGGTTCAACTCACCCTCTGCAATATGATACAATTATCTTTATTCTGAGGAAGAGCTTAAAAGTTTCTTACCTTCCATCAAAATGATTGCCTCTAAGACTCAAAAGGTACTGATTTTTTTTAACAACTGTCATGGAGGGTCGGCAGCTAAAAACGCCCTGATGATGACTAAATTACTCAAAGAAAGCAGTTAAATCCTTAGCTGATTCTTCTTGACTGTTTTGCTCTGTTTTAGTAGTTACAACCTGGTAAGGAAAAAAATGAAAAAACATCGTCTCCCTTCACAAGCAGAATTTTTTATTTGTGTATTTTTATTTCTCCTCTTTTCTGTTCCATCTCTCCTCTTTTCTGAAGAACTGTACTCCCCTGATGAGGGTATCATCTCTGTAGGCATGAGCGAGGTTATAGAGAATGATTTAGTTGGTGCCCGGGAAAGGGCAATAGAAGATGCTCAGAAGAAAGCAATGGTTCAAGCGGTGGCAAGTGAAATCCCATCAAAAATGATGGAGGATAACCATCGGATTCTCAATGAGAAACTCTATCAGCAGGGGCAAAGGTTTATTCAGAGTTTTAAAGTTCTTTCAGAAGTCCCGCAGGGGAATTTCTATAAAATAACTATCCGATTTGCTCTGTCTCAACCTGATATTAAAAATGAGTTGAAAAAGATTGGAGTCACCAGGCAATCCCAACGCCCGCTCCGTCTTCTCCTGATGATAGCCGAACGGGATTTAGGGCAGAGACAGTTTGTGTTCTGGTGGTCCTCTGAAAACCCAGGTTCTCGTCCGACCCTCTCTGAATCGATCCTTAAGAGTAAGTTCCAAGAGCGTGGGATGTATGTCGTCGACCATATATCCCTGTTAAAAGAGATATCTCAAAAAAAATATAGCAGGGATGTTAACCTTGCGGAAGAAACCGTAAAAGAGTATGGAAGACTTTTTGATGGTGATATTGTAATCAACGGTAATGTTGAAATAGAGATGGTAAAGTCTGAGGGTGACAGTGGTATGAAGTCAGTTCAGGCGAATATTGCAGCAAAAGCTTTACAGGTTGAGGATGGGAAAATTCTTATGGTGACTTCATTCCATGCCCCTGCATCAAGTACCGATGAAGTGACTGCAAAAGGAGAGGCATTAAGAAAGGCTCTTGGAATGCTGTCAGACCAGATGAGCGACCTGATCAGCAGACAGAGGAAAGGAAAGGCAGACGGTAACGTAATCCTCTTAAAAGTGGCAGGCCTTCAAGGATTCTCAGAATTTCTCACGTTGCGAGAAGAAATAAAACGCAGAATCCCTGAGATTAAAGGAATCTATCAGAGGGGCATTTCCTTGGAAAACAGTCAGATCGATGTGGAAACAAAACTTGATGCTCCAGCGCTTATTCAGCTCCTTACCTCCAGAGATCTTGAAAGCTTCAATTTCCATGTGCTCAGTAGCTCACAAGCTCTTATTGAACTTACCGTATCTCCCAAGAGCCTTACCCCACGCCCGAAATCAAACCCATGAACCTTCCTAATTTTTTAAGCCTTATCCGTATCCTCTTCATACCGCTCTTAGTTATCCTTCTCATCTATGAATACTACGACCTGAGTTTAATAGTCCTTGTCCTGTCAGCCATCAGTGATGCCCTGGATGGTTTTATTGCCAGGTTTTTTCATCAAAAAACCACTTTGGGTGCTTACCTTGATCCCATTGCTGACAAACTCCTCTTGGTCACATCATATATCACCCTTTCGATCCTGAACATCATCCCTGACTGGCTCACAATCATTGTTATCAGCAGGGATGTAATCATCTCCCTCGGGGTACTCATTTTGTTGATAAACGCATATCCTCTGGAGATAAAACCAAGTGGTATAAGCAAACTTACTACCCTGTTTCAACTCTTGACCCTCTTCTTAAGTTTATCTTACAATCACCTCGGATTGAAACTTACTTATCTTCAGATTCAGTATGCCATAACCGCAACATTAACCATTGCATCTGGATTGCATTACCTCTATCGCGGGATAAAAATCATTAATTCAGATGCATAGGAGGCAATATATATTGATACTTAAATGGTGTAAAAGTCTATCCGGGTCATGGCCCAGAAACCACAATCGGAAGGGAGAAGATGTATAATCCCTTTTTACACTTATCATGAAGGGAGAAAGAATGTGCATCTTGAAAGGGAAAGAAATCGTCATAGGCGTTACGGGAGGTATTGCCATTTGCAAGTCACCGGAACTCTTAAGAGAGATGGTGAAATGTGGAGCAAAGGTTCAGGTGGTAATGACAAAGCATGCCCAAGAATTCATCACACCTCTGACCTTTCAGACGCTCTCAGGAAATCTTGTGATCACTCAACTGTTTCATCTCCTTCCTGAGTCCAAGATCAGTCATGTAGCATTGGCTGAGAGAGCAGATATGATAGTGATTGCTCCGACCACAGCTAATATTCTGGGTAAGATTGCTAATGGCATTGGCGATGACATGCTTTCTACTCTGGTTATGGCAGCAAAATGCCCTGTTTTACTCGCTCCAGCGATGAACTATCGGATGTGGGCAAACCCGGCTGTTCAAAGAAATGTGAAACATCTTAAGCAGGATGGATACCATCTTATCGAACCGGGATTTGGGGACTTAGCTTGCGGCGAGGAAGGGAAGGGGAGGATGGCTGAGGTAGAAGAAATTCTCGAAGAGATGGAAGAAGTACTTACGGGAAAGGATCTTCAGGGGGAAAGAATCTTAATCACTGCCGGACCTACGCAGGAACCTTTAGACCCGGTAAGGTTCATCTCGAATCGATCTTCAGGCAAAATGGGTTATGCCCTGGCTCATGTGGCACAAAAGAGAGGGGCTGAGGTAATCCTGATCAGTGGTCCAACCTCTCTTATCCCTCCGCGGAAGGTAAAGTTTATCAAGGTGGGAACTGCCCTTGAAATGAGGGAAGCCACCCTGAGGGAGTTTCAGGAGGCAACCGTTGTCATCAAGTCAGCAGCAGTAGCCGATTATCGCCCCACCGTAAAGGAAGAGCGAAAACTGAAAAAAAGTGATTCCTCCATAACCCTCGCCTTGGAGAAAAATCCTGACATCCTCGAAGAACTAGGGAAAAATAAGGGCAGCAGGATCCTCATCGGTTTTGCTGCTGAAACTGAGAGATTGATCAAGAACGCTCAGGACAAGCTTAAAGCCAAAAATCTGGATCTTATCATAGCGAATGATGTCTCGCAGGAAAACTCCGGGTTCTCGTCCGATACCAATCAGGTCAAGATTATTGACCAAGAAGGGACCATAGAAGATTTGCCTCTTCTGCCTAAAGGAGAAGTCGCAGAATTGATACTGAATCGGCTTAAAGAAATGAGAAAAAGGAAAGGATAAATGGGGCCGTACCCGAGCATGGCCGGAGACATAGGCAATCTTATCAGGGCCTTACGGGAAGATCTATCATACCGCGATGAGCTGGGATTTCTTGAAGGCACTCCTTTACCTTCTACCTTTGAAACAACCTCTCTGTGGTCACAAAATTCAATTCCTGTGGTGATATCTTCCATCTCTCCTTCAATGAAGATGAGACTGTTAGAAGAGTTGAGAAAGAGGATAGGGAATTGCACACGATGTAAACTCCATGCTCAGAGAAAAAACATAGTCTTCGGGGTAGGAAATCCTGATGCCCGTTTGGTATTCGTCGGTGAAGGCCCTGGGAGAGATGAAGACATTCAAGGAGAACCTTTTGTGGGTAAAGCAGGCCAACTCCTTACCAGAATTATTCTGGCAATTGGGCTGAAAAGGGAAGAAGTGTATATTGCCAATATCGTTAAGTGTCGACCACCAGAAAATCGAAATCCTCAACCCGATGAGATCAAAGCCTGTGAACCATTTCTCTTCAAACAGCTCGATATCATACAGCCCAAGATAATCTGCGCGTTAGGAAATTTTGCAGCCCAAACCTTATTGATGACCGGCGAGAAGATTACCAAGTTGAGAGGCAGATTTCACAATTTTAAAGGAATAAAACTGATGCCCACCTATCACCCAGCCTTCCTCCTGAGAAACCCTAATATGAAGCGGGAGGTTTGGGAGGATATGCAGATGATTCAGAAGGAGTATCCGAGAGATCAATGAAGTGGTTTCAGTACAAGATTATCAATTAAGCGAGCCTTCCCGACTTTTACTGCAAGTGCTAACACAGCTTCACGATCAACCACGATTAAATCTTGGAGATTCTCTGTATCGCAGATCTTGATGTAATCTACAGTGATAATCCCCTCTGATGCAATGATTTTCTTCACTTCTCCGATAATCTTTTCTACCTGTTGTTCCCCTGAGGTAAACAGTTCTGATGCTCTTAGTAAAGAACGATAAAGACTTCTCGCAGCCTTTCTCTCTGGTGGATTCAAATAGGCGTTGCGGGAACTCATGGCAAGTCCATCTTCCTCCCGGTGAGTAGGCATACCCACTATCTCGATATCGTAATTAAGATCCCTCACCATCTGGCGGATGGTCACCAGTTGCTGAAAATCTTTCTCACCAAAGATTGCTATATGAGGTTTTACAATGTTGAATAATTTAGCTACTACTGTGGTAACCCCTCTGAAATGAGTAGGGCGGGATAAGCCACACAGGTTTTTGGTTACTTCTTCTACCTGAACATATGTCTGGTAAGCCCGAGGATATATCTCGAGTGCGTTTGGTGAGAAGATAATATCTACCCCTGCACGTTCAGCCAGTTTCTTATCCCTTTCGAGATCGCGTGGATATACATCGTAATCTTCGCCTGTCCCAAACTGGGTGGGATTTACGAAGATACTTATCACCAGTACATCTCCCCGCCTTTTTCCCTCCTTCATCAAACTTACATGGCCCTGATGGAGATAACCCATGGTGGGGACCAAGGAAATGATCTTACCTTCCCTTCTCAACTTTTCTATTAATACCTGAACCTCAGTAATCGAAGTGATGACCCTCATTTTTTTCACTTAAAACTGTGCTTTTCTTCAGGGAATTTACCCTCCTTAACCTCGGAAATGAAATCTTTGACTGCCTTGCCGATAATGTCCTGCAAGTTCACATATCTTTTTATAAACTTCGGTCTGAATTCAGCGGAAATACCCAGGAGATCGTTGATCACCAAAACCTGACCATCACAGTGGAGACCTGCCCCGATTCCGATGGTAGGAATTTTTAATAACGTGGTAATCTCTTGGGCTAAACTAACTGGGATAACTTCCAAGACTAAGGCAAATGCTCCAGCCCTTTCAACGGCAAGAGCATCGGCCAAGAGTTTTTCTCTTTGTTTTTCCTCCTTTCCCTGAACATGATAACCCCCCATTCTATGAATGGATTGGGGGGTAAGCCCAATATGTCCCATCACAGGGATGTCAATCTCACAGATCGCCCTAATTACCGTCTCTATATTCTCCCCGCCTTCCACTTTTACGGTCTCAGCTCCTCCTTCTTTGATTAACCTACCCGCATTTTTCTTAGCCTCTTCAACACTTACCTGATAGGACATGAACGGCATGTCTGCTACTACCAATGCTCGTTTTCTCCCCTTCACCACGGCTTTCGTATGGTGAACCATCTCTTCCATGGTTACTGGCAGAGTATTTTCATAACCCAACATTGTATTGCCTACGGAGTCTCCAACCAAAAGCATATCAACACCGCAATGGTCCAAGATCTGTGCTGTGGGAAAATCATAGGCTGTAAGCATCGTAATCTTTTTTTTCTCTTCTTTCATCTGCTGCAGGCTTAAAATAGTTATCTTATCCACTGTTACTCCTTTCAGATTGGAAAATTCCAAGGTTCATAGCAGAGCACCTTTATGTTTTCTTATGTATCAATAACATCTACTGCTCCTATAAATCATATTCATATGACGGGAGTTAACTGATTATCAATTAATTAATTAATTAAAATTCTAACATATTGTCAATGTTTTTTTATAAATCTTCTTGAGAATATAACCTAAATGCCTTATCATTTTAATAATCACTGTTTAAAGAAAAAGTGTCCATTTTTCTATGGAAATGGCTTCCGTGTATGGCTGAGCAAAAATTCTGCTACATCAAAACCTTTGGCTGTCAGATGAATGAACATGATAGCGAAAAGATGCTGGAGGTGCTTAAATCAAGCGACTATTACCCTACTGATAATCTTCTTCAGGCAGATCTTATCCTCTTAAATACCTGTAGTATTCGAGAAAAGGTCGAACAAAAAGTTTATAGTACCTTAGGAAGACTGAAAGGATTGAAGAAAAAGAACCCTTCTCTCATCATAGGAGTAGGGGGGTGCATGGCCCAACAGGAGGGTGAAAAGTTATTTCAGAAGGTTCCTTTTATCAATATCGTGTTTGGCACCCAGAGTATTAACAAGCTGTCTGAGCTTGTAAAAACTGTTGAAGAGAAAAACAATAAGGTGGTAGATATTTCCTTCAATGGTTTTCATTCGCTCACACTCATCCCGAAACTGCCCCAGCAGGTGAAAGCGTATGTGAGCATCATGCAAGGGTGTAATAACCACTGCTCCTATTGTGTAGTTCCCTCTGTGCGTGGTGAAGAGAGGAGCCGATGTAAAGAGGAAATTCTTCAAGAGATAACGTCGTTAGCAGAGAGAGGAGTTAAAGAAGTAACTCTCTTAGGGCAGAATGTAAATTCTTACGGTAAGGATTGCAACGGGCGCGTTGATTTTCCCTCTTTGCTTTCCTCGATTAACGAGATTAAGGGTATTGAGAGGATTCGTTTTATCACCTCTCACCCAAAAGATCTTTCGCCTCAATTGATATATTCCTTCCGGGAACTCAACAAACTCTGTGAGCACATTCACCTTCCGATTCAATCGGGATCCTCCTCAGTCTTAAAAAGAATGAACCGACAGTATACCCGCGAGGAATACCTTGATAAAATTGACAAGTTACGAGAGGTATCGCCTGAGATGAGCATAACATCGGATATCATTGTGGGATTCCCCGGAGAAACAGAAGAAGAGTTTCTCGAAACGTTAAGCGTGCTTGAAAAGGTAGAGTTTGATGACCTTTTCTCTTTTAAATATTCTGACCGACCCGGGGTTAAGGCCACCACCCTCCCTGACAAAGTGGATGAGAGAGTGAAGGCCGAACGATTATGGCGTCTCCAGAATTTTCAAAAGAAATATACCCTGATGAAAAACACAAAACTTGAGGGGAAAACAGTTGAGATCCTAGCAGAAGGCTTAAGTGAAAAAGATCCCCAAAGACTTACCGGTCGCACGAGAAACAACAAGGTAGTGAATTTCGCAGGCAACATCGAACTGCGAGGCTGTCTCGTTTCCGTGCTGATTAAAAGGGCCTTCCTGCATTCCTTAGAAGGGGAATTGATAAGCACTCTACATTAATTCTGTACGGGTAACAGATGTTCAGAGAAATGAAAGTTTCAGGATTGACAATAGATCCTTTCACAAATACCCCTATCATCATCCTCAAGGATCTTGAGGGCAAATGTGTGCTCCCGATCTGGATTGGTTTACTGGAAGCAAGTGCAATAGCCACAGAACTTAAGAATATACGTCTCCCTCGGCCAATGACCCACGACCTGCTGGGAGATATCCTCGATAAGCTTAAGGTGGAAGTAAAAAAGGTAGAGGTGGCTGAACTTAAGGACAACACCTTTTTTGCCAACCTGTATCTGACGATACCCCGCAAGACTATTATAATCGACGCACGTCCCAGTGATGCTATTGCTATCGCTTTGCGAACCAAGGCTCCCATATTTGTCAATGAAAAGGTTATTGAAAAATCCCGCGAGATCCATTTAGATGAATTTAAAATCAAAGAAGAGAAGACTGATGTAGATAAATTGAAGGAAATTTTAGAAACCATGTCTCCTGAAGATTTCGGAAAGTATAAGATGTGAGATCGTTCACCTTCTCTTGGTTACCTCTTTTAGTTTACGCTGGTTTGATATTCTACTTATCTTCCCTTCCTAACCCTCCTCAACCTTTTACCTTTTCTTCAGCTGATAAAGTCTTGCATATTGTAGAGTATGTCATCCTGGGGATACTGGTCATCAATGTACTGAAGCAATACTATCCTGAACAGGGGAATAAGCGATTACAGATCTTCGCTGGTTTTCTATCCACTCTTTATGGCATGAGCGATGAATTTCATCAATATTTTGTTCCGTTCAGAGATGCAAATCTTTTCGACGTATTGGCAGATGGAATAGGCTCTTGTCTCGGTGTATTTCTCTATGGTTATTTCACAAAGAAGAGGGAATAATGATCGATTTTCATACACATACCTTATGGAGCGATGGGGAACTGCTCCCTACTGAACTGGCAAGGAGAGCCGAGTATTTGGGGTACAAGGCTTTAGCTATCACTGATCACGCAGACTTTTCTAATCTTGAAATCCTTATCCCCCGCATATGCAATGTCTGTCAAAAACTGAGAGGCTCTCTGAATATTCAAATAATACCAGGGATTGAGTTGACACACCTCCCACCAGGAGATATTGCCCAAGCAGCCAAAGAGGCCAGGCTGTTAGGTGCTCAGATCGTTGTGGTTCACGGTGAAACTATCGTTGAACCGGTCATGCCAGGGACGAATCTCAGGGCATTAGAATCTGAAATTAATATCTTGGCTCACCCTGGTTTAATCACGGAAGATGAGATTAAATTGGCTAAAGAAAAGGGGGTTTTTTTAGAGCTTACCACCCGGAAAGGCCATTCGCTTACCAATGGTCATGTAGCTCGATGTGCAATCAAGTAGGGAGCGCGGCTTATTTTAAATACAGATTCACATTCTCCTTCAGATCTTATTGATCTCTCATTCGCTCAGAAAATTGCTCTTGGTGCTGGCCTATCGGAAACAGAATTTCTGTCTCTGATGCAAAACTCCCAGGAGCTTCTCATAAGAGTTACTTCATGTGGGTGAAGTAAAATTTTCTATGCAGGCTACACCTGATCATTACATTCCTTCTTGGCTGTATCAAAGGATAAGGCTGATCTGATCAAGCGATACAATTATTGTTCTTATATGGCTTTTAATAATAACAGACAGTATAAAGTTTTCATTGTTCCTTTCCGATGTATATTCTACCAGGATATATAAATAATGGTGACATTAACCTTATGATATATTGTGATACTTAATAACATATGAAATACCATCAAAAAAAGAGGACACCTTCCCCCCATTTCTCTCTCTTGCAATTTCCTTTAAAAAGGAAAGTTGTAAAATCTCCATTAAACTATAAAAGAGAAATTGAAAGAGTGTTACAACAGACACCGGACATTCGTGCAGAAAAAGTGGCGATGCTAAAGAAGGCAATATGGGCGGGTACTTACTGGGTAGAGAGTGAGAAGATCGCTGACAAGTTGATACAAGAGTCCATCCTTGATCTTATTCTCTAATAATTCATATAAAGTTTAAACGAATCACTATTAAATAACCTTTTTCTCTGCGAAGTATATTTGATTTCCCCCTGTATTTTTAGCTCGATATAAAGCCTCATCAGCACTTTTTACTACTTTCTCAGTCTCAAGGGTATAATCAAATTCAGCTATTCCCATGCTGAGAGTTACCATGGAGAAGCTTAATGCATTAAAATCCTTTAAGATTCGCTCGCCAATTTTAGCCGATTGCTGTTGATTAGTTTCAGGGGTGATCACTGCAAATTCATCCCCTCCATACCGGTATCCTGAATCAACGTCTTTTCTTATGGACGTCTGTACAATTTCTCCTATTTTCCTTAATACTTTATCCCCTTCGAGATGGCCATAGGTATCGTTATAATTTTTAAACTTATCTACATCAAAAAGAATAAGAGAAAGGGGATGTTTCTGCCTCCTGGCTCTTTCTGCTTCCCTTTCCAGTTCTGCATAGAAATGTCTTTGGTTAAACAATCCAGTGAGGCTATCTCTGATGGAAAGCCTTTTTAATTCTTCATTCTTTTCTTTTAGCTCTTTCTTAAGGTTCCTTTCCCGGATTATTCGATTAAGCTTCGCCTCAATTTCATCAATGCTAAAAGGTTTAGTAACGAAGTCACTTGCCCCAGCCTTGATTACATCTTTAAAAGAGTATTCAGTATCATAACCGGTAATAATCATAACATCAATCTCTGGGTGACTTTCCTTAATCATTTTAGTTAAGGAAATCCCATCTATTTCAGGCATCTTGATGTCACTGATAACAAGTGAAAATGCGTCTTCGCGAAGGATTTTCAGGGTCTCTTCAGCACCGGAGGCAACCCTACATTCATATCCGAAAAGCTGAATCATATCGAACAGCATTTCTCGGATACTCTGGTCATCATCGGTGACCAGGATTTTTTCTTTTTCCATAGATTGTCCCGCTCTTAACTGGCGAAACGTATATCACAATGAGGATGGAAAGGTCAAAAGATATTAACAGGCGCAGGTTACTTCCTCACCTTTTAGTCCCTTCAACCTTCCCCGTAAACGGAGAATGGCTTTGGTATGGATTTGAGAAACTCTCGATTCTGTGAGGTGCAATACTTTTCCGATTTCTTTCATTGTCAATTCTTCATAGTAGTAGAGAGAGATAACCATTCGTTCTTTCTCAGGCAGGTTATTAATTGCTTTTGCTACAAGTTCTTTCATTTCACTTGCGGCAAACTGTTCACATGGGTTTTGCTCATGAACATCTTCTGTAAACTCTAAGATTGTCTTCTTGGAATCATCTGTATTCAATGTCTGGTCAATACTCATCAGACAAACACCGCTTGCCTGTCTTAACACTTGGTAGAAGTCCTCCATCCCTAAATCCATTTCTTCTGCAACCTCTTCATCGGTTGCCGGTCTGCCTAATTGCTGTTCTAAAGTAATATAGGCCTCTTCCAACTTATTAATCATCTTTCGAACCGATCGTGGAACCCAATCTAAAGATCTCAGCTCATCAAAGATAGCTCCCCGTATCCTGAATTCAGCGTAGGTTTTGAATTTTACATCTTTGGAAGGGTCATATTTTTCAATCGCATCTATTAGTCCTACCACACCAGCATCTATGAGATCCTGCACTTCAATATGGGGAGGGACTCTCAGGGCAATACGATGAGCTATATATTTTATCAGTGGGGCGTGCTCTAAAATCAATTGTTCTCGCGATAATTTCTTTGGGCCTGCTACCCTCTTTTGCATCATTTTATTTGCTTTCTTCATGTCGTCACCTCACGATATAAAAGAGATACCTTTTTCATCGAGCGAACGGCAAGAAAATGCCTCATCCCCCCTGAAAAGCCTATTCCAAAAGAAGTTGATTCCTCCTTCAGACTGAAAAACTGGTTGATTGCTACAAACCTTTTGTGCCAGTGAAAAAAAACATTGGGAGGCGCGAGAATGAGGATACTGTTCAACCGCTATCCTCTGCTGTCTTACGGCTCTGGCGACGTTCCGATCGTAGAAGATATACCCCCAATAATCTAAAGAAAGCCGGAGAAATTTATCTGTGATCGAACTCAGGTTCTGATATACCTCCCGTGCCTCTAATGGATCCTTGACGGAATTAATAAGCAATTTAAAATGATCCTTGGCGTATCCCACAGAAAGTATTTTCATTAATGCATAAGCATCCGTTATAGAAGTTGGTTCTGGAGAGGTAACGACTACATTTTCCTGAGCAGCCAGATTGAAGTAGATAACATTTGAGGAGATACCTGCTCCTGTATCGATCAAGAAGAAGTCGACCTCCTCACTTAACGATGCAAGCTCAGAGAGGAGGACGATTCTCTGTTCGGTAGATAAGTTGGTAAGTTCCTGGACACCTAAGCTTGCAGGAATGATTTTCATCCCCCCCGGCCCTCTGACAACCACATCAGAAATCTTCTTTTCACCCTTGAGGACATGATTGAGGTTATATTGGGGAGACAACCCCAGGAGTATATCAATATTAGCCAAGCCGACATTCGCATCCAACACTAACACCTTTTTCCCCAGCAAAGTTAAAGAGAGGGCTAAATTTGTTACCACATTCGTCGTTCCTACACCCCCCTTACCACTGGTAACCGCGATCACGCGACTCTCTCTCTGTGGGTCATGATGCTTCCTTACGTCTTTATTTACATTTAATTCTTCCCTTATCTTTATCATTGCTGTTTCCTTCTGAAATCTCCTTACTTAAACATCCGCACAATAAGAGGGCAATAACCATACCAGAAATATATTTTTAATAACTAATTGAAATATAAAGAGAATATTAAGAGGTGAGCTTTTCTTCGTCTCAGGGAGATGTCAAAGATGTCAATCTTCCAAACAAATATGTCAGGATTTTGGCGCTATTCTGATAAAAGGGATTGAATAAGGGGGGGAGTACTTAATCTGATTCTTTATTAAGGTTAATCCTTTTCATCTTTTCTACGAGGGTCGTACGGTTTAAGTGTAATAATTTTGCAGCACGATTCTTTACCCAATTGGTCTTTTCCAGGGCCTGGAGAATGAGCCTTTTCTCAAACTCACTCACAGCCATGTCAAAAGATATGCCTGAATCCGGGATAATGATTGGGAACGGTTCAACCTCGGCATCAACCACCTTTTCAGGAAGATCTGAAACTTCAATGGTTCCATCTCCTTTCAGAATTACTAAACGCTCGAGCATATTCTCCAATTCCCTCACGTTCCCTGGCCAAGGATACTTCATGAAATACTCCAGACATTCCCTTGAAAGGCCCTTTACCGTACAGTTCTTTTCTTGATTGAACCGGCTAATAAAATGACTTACCAGGAGTGGGATATCAGACTTCCTCTCACGCAGGGGTGGAAGTTTTATCGGGATCACATTGAGGCGGTAAAAAAGATCCTCTCTGAACCTACCCTGTTCAACTGCCTTCTCCAGATCCTGGTTGGTAGCAGTAATCACCCGTATATCTACCTTAATTGTTTTTATTCCACCGACTCTTTCAAACTCGTGTTCCTGAAGCACCCGTAACAGTTTAGCCTGCAGACTCGGGCTCATATCTGAAATTTCGTCTAAAAAGATGGTCCCTCCATTTGCCATTTCAAATCTACCGATACGGGTCTTTATTGCACCGGTAAAAGCACCTTTTTCATGGCCGAACATCTCACTTTCCAGCAGGTCTTCAGGAATAGCTCCACAATTTACCGATATAAGAGGTTTATTTCTCCGGTCACTATTGAAATGAATAGCCCTTGCAACGAGTTCTTTCCCTGTGCCGCTCTCACCAAAGATCAGGATAGTACTATCGGTATTGGCTATTTTTTCAACAAAATGGAAGATCTCCTCCATCTCTTTACTGTCACCGATGATATTTTGAAAACGGTATTTAGCCTTGAGGTTTTGCTTCAGAAAAATATTTTCATTCTGTAATTTCTGGTACTCAATAGCCCTTTGCAATATGATCTTTATTTCTTCAAATATAAAGGGTTTAACAATATAATCGTATGCTCCGAGTTTCATCGCCTTTACTGCAGTCTCGATAGAGGCATAACCGGTGAATACAATTACTATGGACTGTGGACTGATACTCTTAACCTGTTCCAATAATTGGAGGCCATCGATCTTGGGCATCTTAAGATCAGTTAAAACGATACCAAAATCTTTTTCTTTATAGAGCTGTAAAGCCGCTTCTCCATTATCGACCCCGCACACCTCAAAATCTTCTCCCTTAAGGAGTTCCACCAAGGTATCACGACTGTCTTTATCATCATCCACTACTAAGACCTTATGGTAATCCATATGCTCCTCACCTTGTGATGTATACACTCTCTCATGAATTGGATGAATACTAATTAAAAAAAAGATGATAAAAAATACCATATACATCTATCCTTGACAAGAAAAGAGATTTTTATTACTATAGTTATTTGATTTCGCCCCCTAAAAAGGGGGCTAACAACTTTATTCTTGCATGTTGTTTCAAAATTTTCATGTATTTCATGTAACCGTTTATCTGAATCCAGGAGATTAAAGTTTGGGAAAAAGAGTTGTCGTAACTGGCCTGGGGACAGTTACCCCCTTGGGATTAAATGTTAAGAGTACCTGGGAAGGTTTGACAGAGGGCAGGTCAGGGGTAAATCGCATTACTCTCTTTGATGCCTCTACCTTCCCTGTCCGGATAGCCGGAGAAGTTAAGAATTTTCATTTAAATGGATTTGGATATGATCCTCACCTCGTTGATTTTATGAGTCGCGCTACCAAATTCTGTTTTGAAGCAACCCGGATGGCTATCGAGGATGCCAAATTAAATCTCAAGACTATCAATCCAACCCGATTTGGTATTTCGCTCGGGACCAATGAAGAGCATGTACATCTCGATCAAATTGATGAGGTCTATGGCGAGTTTCTCACCTATCAAGCCCTGGCTTCAGGGAGTAATTATTACTTTGACAGTTCTAAACCCCTGGGAAAGATCTGGCCTATACGCAGGACAGCCAGTATTACTACGTTTCTCCTCTCTCTTATCCTCAATGCCCGGGGGCCTACGAACACCTCAGCTACTGCCTGCGCATCCAGTGGGCATGCGATTGGAAGGGCTCTTCGTACCATTGAATCTGGAGAAGCGGATATCATGATTGCCGGCGGCTGTGAGTCAATGATCAGCGAGTTCGCTATCGCAGGTTTCGGATTGCTGGGTGCCTTGTCGAGGAACAACGACGAACCGCACAAAGCCAGCAGACCCTTTGACGGAAAGAGAGACGGTTTTGTGTTGGGTGAAGGATCAGGTATCCTCGTCCTCGAAGAATTGTCTCATGCTCGAGCGCGGAAAGCCAACATTCTGGCTGAATTAACGGGATATGGAAGTTCCTCGAATGCCTACCGAATAACTGACTCTACTCCTGATGGGAGCGGGGCGGATATTTGTATGATGGCAGCACTGAAGGATGCACACCTCTCTCCTGATGATATCGATTACATCAACGCCCATGGTACCTCTACCTTATCAAACGATCGGAGTGAAACCCGAGCTGTAAAAAAAGTATTCGGGAGAAGAGCTTACGAGATTCCCATCAGTTCTAATAAATCCATGCTCGGCCATCTGATTGCCAGTTCTTCAGCAGTGGAGTTGATCATCAGCATCCTCACCATCCAGCACAACATCATCCCTCCTACGGTCAATCTGACCCACCCTGATCCGGAGTGTGACCTGGATTATGTACCCAACATTTCCAGGGGAAAAGAGGTAAATGCAGTTCTATCCAACTCTTTTGCCTTTGGCGGTCAGAATGTCAGCCTGATCGTCGAGAAATTTATCGAAGATAGGAATAACAAAAAGAGATGGATAGAAGGGTAGTGGTTACGGGGCTTGGCCTGATCTCCCCCTTAGGAAACAATCTGAAAGAAAGTTGGCAATCCCTGATTCAAGGGAAATCGGGAATACGAAGAGTACGCTCTTCCATCTCTGAAAACCTTCCCTATTCCATTGCAGGCGAGATCAAAGACTTCGATCCCGCACAATTCATTCCAAAACGTAAATCCATCAAATTAATGAACAGAGGGAGTCAATTAGTCGCTGCTGCAGCCAACATGGCGCTTGCTGATTCGGGCATCAACCCAAGTGAAACCGGACTTGTTCTCGGGATCGGCGGTACTCAGTATGCGATTGAAGATGCTGTAACCGCTATCTATGCATCTCTGAGTGAGGATATGACCGTAGATCATCAGAGGTTTGGAAGAGAAGGCTTACAATCACTCAATCCCATCTGGCCTTTTACCCTCTTACCAAACATGGCTTTGTGTCATGTCTCAATTCTCTACCATATCCAGGGACCAAATGTTATTTTCAGTTCTATAGCATCGGCCGGTGCTCAGGCCATTGGAGAAGCAATGAAAAAGGTGCGTGAGGGGGAAATCCCTGCTTTGCTTGCCGGCGGATGTGATACTATCAACCCCATTTGCTTAACGTCCTTTTTTTTGAAAGATCTTCTCTCTCCCTCGTCCGACCATCCTGAAGCAATCTGCCGCCCCTTTGACCTCAAGAGAGATGGTGTGATTCTGGGTGAAGGGGCTGCTCTCCTGGTTATAGAGGAGTTGAACCATGCACGGAAGAGAGGTGCAAAGATTTACGCTGAAATTACAGGCTACACCTCCTGTGTCTATGGACTGGGAGAGATGCCCTGCAGAGAATCGCTTGCACGTGATATGAACGGTGCTGAAATTGCCATGCGGGGGGCCCTGAAACAAGCGGGTATTGCTCCCGAAGGGGTTGATTATATCAATGCCGATGGACGATCCTGTGAGATATCCGATTGGGCTGAAACTGAGGCCATAAAAAAGGTATTCGGAGAGTACGCTTATACGGTACCGGTAAGCTCAAATAAGTCTATGACGGGACACTTACTCTGTGCATCAGGGCCTGTTGAAGCGATTTTTTCCATCATGAGCATCAATGAGAATATCATCCCCCCTACCATAAACTATGACTACCCTGATCCACGGTGTGATCTGGATTATGTGCCCAATGAGGCGAGAGAGAAAAAGATTGATACCGTTCTGTCCAACACCTTTGGTCCGGAGGGGGATTATACGAGCTTAATCATAAAAAAGTTTTCGTAAGAAGCGGAGATGATGAAAGAAAAGAAAACGAAAAGAGCAGTCATTACTGGTGTGGGAGTGGTATCCCCTCTGGGTTTTGGAAAAGAAGAGAACTGGGAAGCCCTGAAGGCTGGAAAATCCGGTCTGAGTAACATTACCCTTTTTGATCCTGCCCCTTTTCCTGTTAAAAGCGCTGGAGAGGTCAGGAATTTTGACCTCTCGCAGTACGGCATCGACCGGAGGATATTAAAACTGACGTTCAGAAATGTTCACCTTGCCCTCGCAGCAGCCAAGATGGCATTCACCGACGCGGGCCTTACGATCGGCATGGTCGATCCTCCTCGCTTTGGCGCTGTTATAGGCTCAGGCAACGGCGGATTTGAAGATGGGCCTGGATTCGAAGATTCCGTGGAAATCTTAAAGAAATCGTGGAATGAGAATCATGAAAAATTCGATGTCCACCGTTTTGGAGATTTCTTGGAAGGTGGAATTTATCCCCTCTTTCTCATTAAGACCTTGCCGAATAATGCCTTTTTTTACATCTCCTCTCTCTACAAAATCCAAGGAGAAAATAATAACCTCATATCTCCCTTTACGGGAGGTTCTCAGGCGATCGGTGACGCAGCGAGAAGCATTCAGCGGGGAGATGCAGAAGTCATGATGGCAGGGGGATATGACACGCTCATCTTCCCCGGTACCATCTTCAGCTATCACAGCCTCAACCTTCTCTCTACCCGCGGAGGTGCTCAGGGTATATTTTCGCCCTTTGACCTCAAGAGGGATGGGTTTCTCCTGGGCGAAGGTGCCGGGATGGTGATCATTGAAGAATACTCACATGCTGTCAAGAGGAATGCCCGGATCTATGCAGAGGTGACAGGGTATCGGAATACCACCACCGCTTACCACCTCTATCAACCATGTCCTCACGGGAGCGGGATCATCACAGCAGTGGAAAGCGCATTGCAAGAGGCCGGTATCCATGCCCATGACATAGACTATATTAATGCCGACGGTATCGCTACGGTAGAGAGTGACCGGGCAGAAACCAAAGCGTACAAAGCAGTGCTGGGTGATGATGCCCGCCGTATTCCCCTGAGCTCTACAAAATCAATGACCGGCCATCTGGGTGCAGCTTCCGGTGCTGTAGAACTGATCTACTGCATACTCAGCATGGAGCACGGCATGATCCCTCCCACCATAAACTACCAAACCGTTGATCCTGAGTGCGACCTGGACTATGTGCCCAATCAGGCCCGAGCGAAAGAAGTAAACATCGCTCTCTCCGTCAACCAGGGATTGTCCGGGCAGACCACTGCGCTCATTATTCAGCGCCCCTGAGAAGCCCCGAACGTATGCTTGAATTCACCCGTACACATGACGAACTACGATTCGGCTTCATCGTCCACCCTCGCAGTATATCTGAGTTGAGACAACTGGTATTCCGCCATGCCCTGCCAATCCTCCCCTTCGGCACGGAAAATTTCATAAAATCTCAATGTCTTAACAGGAAAGCAGTGAAATCAATCTACACCTTTCCCCCTATCATCTCCCATCAGAACATATCATGTAAAGGAAGGGTATACTGTATCTTCCTCATGCCGGATCAGATTCTCAATCTTCAATCTACCGCCGTGAATCTTGTGGAGCTTGCCTGCCACCAGGCCCAGCACTGGGGTTCTCGGGTCATCGGACTGGGAGGATTAACAGGGGCTGTTGGCTCGCGAGGCAAAGAAATTGCAGAGAAGATAACCGTGCCGGTCACCTCCGGCAATTGCCTTACCGTTTATTCAACTCTGGCTACCTTTGCAAGGCTACAGAAGGAGATTGACCTCGATTTCTCTTCCGAGAAAATCGTGATCGTAGGATTCCCGGGCAGTATTTCCTTAGCCATCGCCCGTATCTTAGCCAGACGGGGCTTCAATCTCATCCTGGTGAGCAGGAGAAAAACTCCGTTCCTGGACCGCTTCGTGTCGGAATTGAAGGGGTCATGCACCGGGGGGATTGAAATCACAGAAGACCTTTCTCATTCCCTTACCCGGGGAAGAATCATTGTTACTGCCACGTCAACAGGTCAGATCATTGACCCGGATATCCTCCTGAGCGGGAGCATTGTTCTGGATATAGCCCAGCCGCGGGATGTGATTGAAAACAGGGAAAAACGAAAAGATGTCTTGATTCTTGACGGAGGAGTTGTTACCCTGCCTGGGAGCACTCCCCATCGGGCTAAATTTTCGAACTGGGAGCCCAATGATGTACCTGCGTGTCTGGCTGAGACCATGATTCTCACCCTGGAAGGTGCATCTGAATCCTTCTCCCTGGGCAGGGAATTGCCGCTGGAGAAGATTGAAGAGATAGGAAGAAAGAGCGAAATCCATGGATTTATCGCCAATACCCTGCGAAGCTTCCGAAGACCTGTAGATGAAGCAAACCTTCAGATGACCAGAGAGGCATTCAAGAGGGACCGGCGGGTAGCGTGAGGACAACATGAGGCTTAAGAACAAGGTCATAGTGGTTACCGGCGGGACGAGAGGCTTAGGGAAGTCCATAGTCACACACCTTGCACGGGAAGGGGCTATCGTTTATTGCAATTTCCTGAAGAGTAAAGAAGAGGCAGAAAGCCTGGTACGAGAGGGAGAAAGCAGGGGGGAGAGGATATTCAGTATCCAGACAGATGTTGCCAACCTTGAGGAAGTCGAGAGGATGGTGGATGAAATATACCGGAAGTGGGAGAGGATTGATGTCCTGGTAAACAATGCCGGCGTCACCCGGGATGAACTCCTGCTATCCATGGCAAAGAAAGACTGGGATCTGGTGATCAATACCAACCTGGGCGGTGTTTTCAATTGCACGAAAGCAGTGGCCAAGTATATGATCACCCAGAAGAGCGGAAGGATAATCAATATATCGTCGGTTGCCGGAGAAAGGGGGGGGAGGGGACAGTCTAATTATGCTGCCTCAAAAGGTGGAATTAACGCTTTTACCAGGGCAGTCGCCATGGAACTTGCCCCGAAGGGGATCACCGTAAACGCCATTGCGCCGGGAGTAATAGAGACTGATATGAGCAGTCAGGTAATCCGCAGGGCACGGGATGTCATCGTAGATTCTATTGCCCTGAGGCGGATGGGAAAAGCAGAGGAAATAGCCCACGTAGTCGTCTTTATGGCCTCAGATGAGTCCTCCTACATTACCGGAGAGATTGTCCACGTGGACGGAGGATTCAGGGCGTAAAGACTGTGATAGAGTTTAAAAACCTTTTTACTCCCCTTCAACTCGGTACTCTGAAGCTCAAGAATCGGTTCGTTCTCCCGGCTATGGAGACACATATGGCTAATTCACATGGCTATGTGACCGACCAGATGATCTCATACTATCAGGAGAGGGCAAAGGGGGGGGTAGGACTGATCATTATAGAAAATACTGCTGTCCACCCTGAAGGAAGGGTGAACCAGGGGATGCTCTGCATTCACGATGACTCGTATATCGCGGGTAACATCGTGAGGTCCTTTGCCGAAGCTGCTCAGAGGGGTGTTGAGGCTGGAGTGGATGCCATTGAACTCCATATGGCACACGGGTACCTCCTCTGTCAGTTTCTTTCCCCCTATTCTAATATCCGCACTGATCAGTACGGCGGGAGCACGGGGAACCGGACGCGTATTGCCCGAGAGATCATCCTGGAGATCAAGCGCACGATTGGCGATCATATCCCGATCATCTGCAGAATCAGTGCTGATGAGTATGTTGAGGGAGGGCTTGACCTCGAGGAGAGTAAAACGATAGCAAACATCCTAACTGATGCCGGAGCATCGGCGCTGAATGTTTCTGCCTGTAATTATGAATCGGCTCACCTCAATATGCCCTCTTACTATCTGGAAGAAGGGTGTTTTGTTCACCTCGCCCAGGGGATAAAAGAAGTTGTCCCTATCCCCGTTATGGCTGTAGGGAGGATACGGAAGCCTGAAATGGCTGAAGGGATTATACAGGAAGGGAAGGCAGACCTGGTCTGCATGGGCAGGGCATTAATTGCTGATCCCTATCTTCCCTTAAAAACCTCACAGGGGAAGACAGAAGAGATCCGGCCCTGCATATCCTGTAACCGGTGTATTGAAAGCATCTTTTACGGGAAGATGGCGTGTGTTGTTAACCCGTACCTGGGGAAGGAAGGGGAAGAACATACCGTTCACAAAAACGGTGAAAAAGTTCTGGTAATCGGGGGAGGGCCTGCCGGGATGCAGGCCGCCCTCGAACTGTCAAAAAGAGGGAGCGAGGTAACCCTGATTGAAAGAGAAGAAACCCTCGGAGGCCAGTTAAGGATAGCATGTCTTGCTCCTGGGAAGTATCCCTTAAGGGAGTTCCTGGAGTATCTTCTCAAGGAAGTCAGGAAGAGTACCGTGAGTATCCGTCTAAAGGATGAGGTAACTCCAAAGTTTTTAGCCGGGTTTAAACCAGACAGGATCGTTGTTGCCACTGGCGCTCATCATACCCTCCCGGAAATTACAGGGGTTGAAAATGGGGATTGCCTGACCGTGGAACAGGCCTTTCTGAATCCTGAGTCCGTCGGGGAGAACGTTGCCATTATCGGCGGTGGACCAGAAGGGGCTGAGCTCGCTGACTTTCTTGCCCAGAAAGGGAAAAAGGTTACCCTCATTGAAATGAAAAGGCTTATTGGATATGGACTCCCCCCCTCCGTGAGATTTCACCTGTCCCACCGCCTCATGGAGAACCCTCAGGTAGAGGTCCTGCTCAGGTCAAAGGTAGTTGAGGTGGGCAGGGGATTTGTGGTAATAGAACAGAAAAAGGAATTGCGTACCGTTGATAGTTACGATACTCTTGTGGTAGCTATCCGCAAGGTGAGCAATGGAATATATGGATGGAAAGCACTCGAGAGCATGGGTAAGAAAGTGGAGTATATCGGCGATGTAAAAGAACCCCGCGGTCTTAAAGAGGCTATCCATGAAGGCTTCAGTGTGTCAAAAGAAAAGAATAGCGGTCACGCTTAATGCTAATGCAAAGGAGTGATATCTATGGATGAGAAAGAGATCACAGAAAAGGTGAGAATGTGCATTGCTCAGGCCCTGGGCATTGATGCAGAAGAGGTTGTGCCGGATGCTATGCTCTTTGACGATCTGGGAGCAGAGTCCCTTGATTTACTCGATATCGTCTTTCGGCTGGAGAAAGCCTTCGGGATTCAAATACCTCGAGGCGGAATTCAGAGCAATGTCCTTGGCAGCGAGGGCGTGAAGGAAGAGGACCTGCTAAAAGACGGGGTGCTGACCCCGCTGGGAATAGCGAGATTGCTCAAGGAAATGCCGGAGATTAATCCTGACCGCATGCCTGAAGGTTTCAGGGCAGAAGACATTCCTACCCTCTTTACCGTCCAGACCTTTATCAACCTGACCCAAAAGTGTCTTGCTGAAAAAGAGAAGAAAGGGGCTTGATGGGTATCGGGATTGACATTACTGAAGTAAAGAGGATTGAAGAGCTCTCTCTCCGGCACAAAGAATTCCTCACCCGGGTGTATACACCTCGCGAGATCGAGTTCTGCACAAAAAAGAGAAACAAGTACCAGCACCTCGCAGCCCGTTTTGCAGCAAAGGAGAGCGTGCTGAAGGCACTGGGAACCGGCTGGAGCGGACGCATTGGCTGGACAGATGTAGAAGTTGTGAATGACCGGTGGGGTAAACCCGAGGTGAACACCTATGGGCGGGTTAAGGAAATCGTTCAGGAAAGAAGGATTAAAAAGATACTGGTCTCTCTCTCCCATTGTCGGGATTATGCTGTTGCATGCGCCCAGGTCATAACAGAAAGAGGATGAACAACCATGCGGTTTCTCTTTCTTGACCACATCCTCTCCTACGAAAAGGGGAAGTCAGCAGTAGGAACCAAGAGTGTTACGATGAGCGAGGACTTTCTCGCTGACCACTTCCCCAGTTTTCCCATCATGCCGGGTGTCCTTCAGGTGGAAGCCATCTCTCAACTCGCTTCATGGCTGATTTACGTCACCAAGGACTTCAAAGTCAGGGGTACAATTGCCGGCATAGAGAAGGTAAAATTCAAGGATCCGGTAAAGCCGGGAGATCAACTGACCGTTGAAGTCCAGATCATCTCCTGGGATGAAGAAGGGGTCACTTTTCGTGGCGAAACGAAGGCTAACGGGAGAGTAAAAACCGTTCTTGACTCGGGGAGGATGAACTTTATCGAGGTTGAAAAGCTGGAAGACCCGGCAGAGGCGAGAGAACACTTTTCTATCCTCACCAGGGAGAAGCCACGGGGAATCTTCTCGCCCTGAGGAGCACCATCATCACCCGCCATCTGAAGGTACTGAATACCTTGCCCGGCGTTCATTTTCTAACACCGTCATGCACAGGAACATGTGAGCAAACGTGAGATTTCTCTTCTTTGACCGGATAGAGCAGTTTGAAAAAGGGAAGGAGGCTGTCGGGATAAAAAATATCTCTGGCGGCGAGGAGTTTTTTCTCAATCACTACGCCCGCCTTCCGGTCTTCCCTGAACCACTCATCATCGAGGCGCTCGCACAGGTGGGAGGATGGGCTATCAGCACCACTGCGCACTATCGCTATCTCGCCATCATGGTGATGATTGACGAAGCACGGTTCTTTAAGTTCGTTTACCCCGGCGATCAACTGCACCTGAAGGTAGAAATAACAGAGATGAACGAATACGGTGCAGGGATCCGGGGTACTGCCTTGGTAAAAGGGGAACCCGTAGCCCGCGTTGAGAGGATCTACTATACCCTCTTTGAGGTCCCGAAGACACACCGGGAGAAGATAAAGAGCGCCTATATCTTTTCCAGCGGAAAATTTTTGGCCGAGACATCTGATGAATAAACAGGCAGCCATCACCGGTTTAGGGATTGTTTCTCCCCTGGGAATCGGGAATGAAATGTTCAAAAAGAACCTGTCAGCAGGAAAGTCAGGGGTTGGTCCTATTACCCTCTTCAATGCTGCAGCCCTTCCGACCCGGATCGCTGCAGAGGTGAAGGGGTTTAATCCCCATGAACTGTTATCCGGCATGGGAATCCTTAACTTCACCAATGACCGGCGAACTCTTCTCGCGCACTCAGCCTGCAAACTGGCATTGAATGATGCAGATGTGGATACGGAAGCGATAGGGAAAACCCGATGTGGGGTTGTCCTGGGGGCAGGAATTCACCCCATTATCTCTGACAATAACCCCATCATGGCCTGGGGGCTTGAGAAAATAAAACCAGAAGATTACTGCGACTGGGATGAGTTCAAAGCGCGATGGATCGACAATATCCTGAGAGGGGATGAAGCCAAATGGGTGCCTGTAAATCTGGGAACCATAACGATTGCCCATCAATACGGGATAAAAGGCCCCTGTTATACCGTTATCTCCGCCTGTGCCGCCTCTTCCCAGGCAATCGGCGAGGCTTACCGGATGATCCGGAGAGGTGACTGCGATCTGATGATCACCGGTGGTTATGATTCCATGATCTTTCCTTTCGGTGTGGCAGGCTTCTGTCTGCTTGGCACCATGAGCACGAGAAATGATGAGCCTGAAAGGGCGGTACGGCCTTTCGATCTAACCAGGGACGGTTTTGTACTGGGTGAAGGATCTGGCATCCTCGTCCTTGAGGAATTGAATCATGCGATACAAAGGGGGGCTACGATTTACGGGGAGGTTATCGGTTATGGTACATCAGTAGACGCCTATAGTGTGGCAGACCCTCACCCTGAGGGTGCCGGCGCAATCCTCGCCATGGAGAGGGCTATCCGGGATGCCGGGATTGCCCCGGAGGAGATAGAATACATCAACGCCCACGGTACGGCCACGCTGAAAAATGACCGGATTGAGACAAAGGCAATAAAAACGGTCTTTGGTCCTCACGCAAAGAATATCCCGGTGAGCAGCAGCAAATCTCTCTTTGGGCACCTTATGGGAGCTGCAGGCGCGGTAGAATTGATCACTACCGTTACTGGCATG
This sequence comes from Pseudomonadota bacterium, assembly GCA_026388815.1. Taxonomy (GTDB): domain Bacteria; phylum Desulfobacterota; class WTBG01; order JAPLJA01; family JAPLJA01; genus JAPLJA01. Next base: position 6,794 of record JAPLJA010000077.1, on the reverse strand, counting down.
TATCATCACTTCCTTCCTCCCACCATCAACTATGAGGTCCCTGACCCGGCCTGTGACCTCGACTACATCCCCAATAACTCCCGGGAAAAAGAGATAGAGATCGCCCTCTCCAATTCCTTCGGCTTTGGTGGCCAGAATTCCACCCTGATCGTTAAGAGAACACCAGGGAGAAATTAAGGAAGGTCTACAATGAAAGTGCTGGTAACCGGTGCAACTGGCTTCCTGGGGGGACACCTTACAGAGACCCTGGTCAAACAGGGCGAAGAAGTTCGGGTCCTGGTCAGGGACAGGACCAAGGCACAGCGGCTCGAGGAATTGGGAGTGGAACTCTGCTCCGGTGACTTGCGTGACCCAGCATCACTCTTTTCAGCCGCACAAGGTGTTGAAATCATCTACCATTGTGCCGGGATGGTTGATGAGTGGGGGGGGGAAGAAACATTTTATGAAGCAAATGTAGCGGGGACGAAGAATCTCCTTGAGGTAGCGCTCAAGAACGGATGTAAGGTGGTCCATACCAGCTCCCTCACCGTTTTAGCAGTACATAAGTCTCCTCAGCCCATCGATGAAACATTTCCTTATTCTCGAAAAGTTTTGGATCTCTACACCGAGACAAAAAGAAAGGGAGAGATGATCGCCCTTGAATACGCCCAGCTTAAAGGGTTACCGGTCACTATTGTGCGCCCCGGCTTAATCTGGGGACCAAGAGATACAAAAACACTTCCACGTCTTGTGAGTCATTTGAAAAATAAAAGACTATTTCTGATAGACGGGGGCAAGAACCATCTCACTCTCTCCTACTGTTCAAATGTAGTTGATGGACTCATCCTCGCCGGCAAATCGGGAAAATCAGGCAGGGTCTACCACATAACGGATGGAGAAAAAATAACGGCGAAAGAATATTTCTCTGCCTTAGCAAGACTGTTTCAGCTTCCGCCGCCAAAGGTCCCTGTTCCATTTTCCTTAGCCTTGCTCGTTGTCTTCCTGATGGGGATACAGGCCCGGTTAACAAGGCGAGAAGACCCACCCTTGTTCACACTCTATGGCCTTTATCTGTTAACCCATGATCTCGAGGTGAATTTAAGCCGCGCCCGGACAGAGCTGGGCTACCAGCCGAAGATAACATTTAAAGAGGGGATAAAAAGGATGGAAGCGTGGATCAAAGAAGAGGACGTATGGAGAAAGCAGTAAGAAGGTTTTTTGCTCATCTCATCTTAAGCCTGGGAAAATTGTCTTACCAGCTCAGGATTGAAGGTGATGAAAATATACCTGCGCAGGGGCCACTCATCCTGATCTGTAACCATACATCTGCTCTGGATATCTTTGTAACCTCTACCTGGCGCAGGAGGAGGCCGGATATCCACCTCATTGTAGCCGATGCGGTGATATCGAGTCCTTTAAAGGCAAAATTATTCATGCGGATGGGAGGGATAGCGGTCTCTAAGGCAAAGGGGCTTTCCATGTCATCCTTTCTTATGGCACTCCGGTACCTCAAGGAAGGCGAACCAGTGGCTTTTGCCCCTGAGGGCGAGATGAGCTGGGACGGGAGGCTGCAGGAATTTAAAACGAGTACCGCCTGGCTGGCCCTGAAATCAGGTGCGCCGGTCTGCCCTTCCTACGTACGTGGTGCCTATGATGCCTGCCCCCGCTGGGCAAAGTACCCGAATCTGACTGGCACCATAGAGATCAGAATTGGAAAACCCTTTTTTGTTGCTCTGCCGGGAGAGAAGAAAAAACTGGACGATGCCCTTCTCTTGGAATGCACCCGGAGGATACGGGATGAGATTTGTGCCCTGAAAGGTAAACCATGAAGAGTAAGATCCTGGTGATTGGCCTGGATGGCGGGAGTTTCGAGCTCCTCAAGCCCTGGATTGAGCAGGGTGAGTTACCCTTCCTGAAGGGCACGATGGACAAAGGGATAAGCGGGGAACTCGAATCTGTTGTTCCCCCGGTCACTGCCCCTGCCTGGAACTCCTTCATCACCGGAAAGAATCCCGGCAAGCACGGGATCTATGACTTCTTCTACCGGGATAAGGACTTCAAGCCCCACCCCATCAGTTCTTACACCCGAAAAGACCGGGCAATCTGGGAGATTATCGGAGATCAGGGAGGGGTGAGTGTTATTCTAAATGTTCCTACCACCTACCCTCCGCGGGAACTGAGAGGGGCACTGATCAGCGATTTCTTAACCCCCTCTGGCAGAGACGACTTCATGTATCCCGGAGAGTTGGTTCAGGAGATCGAAGGAAAGTTTGGGAAGTATCCCCTCTTCTTCAAGACACCCAGTCTGGCCATCAGCGTTACTGATTCGCTCATTGAGACCTTTCTCAACGAGTGTAAGCACGCGCTCAAGTATAAGTTTGAGGTTGCCCACTACCTGAAGGAAAAGCTTGATCCCCATTTCCTCATGCTCCATATCTGGGAGAGCGATCCCATCTGCCACTCCCTCTGGCATGTCATTGACCGAACCCACCCCCTCTTTGAAGAGGCGCTCTTTCAAAAACATGGAGAAAACATCCTTGACTATTTCAGGCAGTTCGATCAGGAAGTCCGAAGACTCTGGGAGGCGATGGGCGGGAACAGCACTCCCCTTTTCATCATCTCCGACCATGGATTTGGTCCCCTGAAAAAAATTGTTGATCTCAATGTCTGGCTCCTGAAAGAAGGCTATATCGCTTTAAAAAGGGATTTACCTACCAGGCTGAAGTATTTCCTCTGGCAGCATGGACTTACCCACGAATCCCTCTACCACACTCTCTATACCCGTCTCATCAGGATGGGCATACGTTATAAGAGTGATGAATCGCTCCTGGTGACGTTCAATAAATTCTTCACTCAGAAAGCCGCCCTCCTTACCATCCACGATGTGGATTGGTCCAGGACCAGGGCATTCAGTAACGTCGGTGTGGCTGGCAGCGGCCAGATCATCATCAACGTAAAGGGTAAGTTCCCTTATGGTATGGTAGACCCCGGTAAGGAATATGAAACATTACGAGCAGATCTCATCTCCAGGCTGAAAGCATTGAGAGACCCTGAAAACGGCCAGGAGATCAAAGGCGAGATCTTTACCCGGGATGAGGTTTATTCGGGAGACCAGGTAGAAACCGCACCTGACATCACCTTCCTTCCCATGAACAACAGTTATTTGGCGGTGAGCATTTTCGGCTTTACCTCGAACCAGTCCATCACCAGGACCTGGGGCATGAGCGGCCACCATAAAAGGAAAGGTATCCTCTTCGGCATAGGCACTCCCTTACGTTCCGGTATCACCGTAGAGCAGGCAAAGATTCTCGATCTCTTCCCAACCATCCTCTACCTCATGGGGATCAAAATACCTCAGGACAGTGACGGCAGGGTATTGGAGGAGGTCATCTCATCTGATTTCCTTGCAACAAACCCTGTAGAATTCACGAGCGCTGCTCCCCCTCCTCAGGCTTCATCCCCTACCACGACCCCAGAGGAGGAGAAGGACTATCTCAAGAAACTTAAGCGGCTCGGCTATATTGACTGGGAAGGCTGACGATCCCTATGATACCCAACTTATTGTGGCGCTGCCCTCTCTGCTTTACCATCGATGCACTTCACCAGCAGAGAAGGTGGTTTACGGAAGACCTGCTTCGGTGTGTCTATTGTCATGCACAATGGTCAGTTATCCGAAGAAAGGGGGATGACTACTACCTCAGGTTACTCTCACCAGAACCAGCTCTTGGTGAAAAAGAGCTTCCCCTGTGGGCGTGGTATGAAAGGATGAAAGAGAGCTTCACGCCCCAGCCCCGGCCTGACCGTCCCCCAGTCCTCAAACCAGATGAACACATATTCCTGCAAGCGAAATCAGCGTCGCTGGTTGTCCAGGAGGATAACCCTGAATTTTTCCCCAAGGTTAAAAAAAGGAAAGAGATACAGAAACTGGTCTATCCCTTTATGCGGAAGGTGGGGAAAGGGGCGTTGCTCTTAACCGACCAGAGACTGATCTGGCAGAAGGATAAGATTTTTTCTTTCTGGTTTTCCGACCTCGATTCTGTCTATATCGAGGCCACCCACTACCTCGGCCTTGCATCCGGTGCACGGATTTATAAATTTAAGCTCAATGACAGCTATCTCAAGTGGCTGACCCACCTTGCCCATCTGGCCTCCCAGAAGGCTGGAAACAAGATTTTCTTTTCTAATTATTGATTTCTCATTCGACGGGAATTGACATAGTATTGATAGAAGAAAAAAGGAACTGTAACTTATTTTTAAACGCTCTATTTGATTAATCATGTGGTTAAATAAAAGAGATAACATGAAAAAACAAGACCTGAGCCCGAAACTCTTCAGTGGTCAAAGCCATGAGAAAAAAAGGGAGTAAAGTTTGCAGGTTCTTTTAATTGCGGTCAATCAGGAAAAGCATCCATATCCTGTGCAACCTATCGGTGCAACGTATATCGCAGCCGCATTAAGAGAAAAGGGCCATCATGTTAAGCTCTTAGACCTTAATTTTGTGGATGATTTTAGAAAAGAGATTCCTCTTGTACTGAATGGATTTAAACCCGGCCTGGTTGGTATTTCCATTCGAAACATCGATAACACCATGTATCCCAATATGGAGTTCTATCTCCCCAGGATAAAGGAGATTGTGAATTGTTGTAAGGCATATACTCCTGCCAGATTGGTTGTCGGTGGCTCCGGTTTTTCGGTAATGCCGCAAGAGATTTTGGAATACTTTGATTTGGATTTGGGCATAACGGGAAATGGTGAGGAGGTAATATGCGCTGTAGTTTCCAGGATGGAAGAAGGCACAGATATTGAGAGGATTGATGGAATTGTTTATAAGAAAAATGGGGCGTATATCAAGAATCCCGTCACCTATACTTCGTATGGATGTGATGGATTAGAGCCTGACAGATTTCTTCTTGATCTCGAGAGATATTTTGAAGAGGGGAGTGTTGCCCCCATTCAATCCAAGAGGGGCTGTGAGTTTGATTGTATTTATTGTACCTATCCGTTAATTGAAGGGAAAATGGTCAGGGTACGCGATCCCAAAATGGTTGTTGATGAGATTGAGAAATTGAAAAGGGATTATGGGATTGACTATGTCTTCTTTATCGATAATGTCTTTAACTACCCAATGAACCATGCGATTGCTATTTGCCAGGAAATTATTGACCGTAAAATAGAGATACAGTGGACCGGTTTTTTTAATCCGACATTTATGACAGAAGAATCGGTTTCCCTGCTAAAGGAGTCAGGCTGCTCAGGGGTGGAACTTGGAACTGAGGCTGCATGTGATAAGATGCTTAAAAATTTAGGGAAAAGTTTTAATCTGAATACCTTGATTAGCTCTCACAAACTATGCGCAGAAGCTGGATTAAAGACGTGTCATTATTTATTGTTGGGAGGGCCGGGTGAAACCATTGAGACGGCAGAAGAAACCCTTCAAGTAATGAGGGAACTGAACCCCACTGCCGTAATTGTCGCCACGGGGATACGAATCTATCCCGGGACTCCCATAGAGAAGATAGCGCTTGAAGACGGGTACAATCTACAAAATCTTTTGATACCCCAATTTTATATCTCCAAAGAGTTGGGAGAAAACGTTGAAGAAACTATTCAGAATTTTGCCAAAAAATACCCTGAATTTATCTTTGAGGGAGTTCATAAAAAAACCTCCAAAGAAATACTAAAAATGATGAGGCGAATGGGATTTAAGGGACCTTCGTGGGAGTTTGCTCCTGTCATGAATAGGCTTTTAAAACGCCAAGGACAGGATGGACAAAAGACATAAAATATTTTTATAAGCACTCGCCTTTTGATGAATGGAAAAAAAGAGAGGCTCCTTGGCTAAGACGATAAGACAATTGTTTGCTCGTTTCATCATATGGTTAGCAAAAATTCCCTATCACGTCAGGATTGAAGGGAAAGAAAATATACCATCACAGGGTCCTGTCATCCTGGTAAGTAACCACACATCTGGCCTCGATTTCCTGTCAGTGTGTGTCTGGCGAATAAAGCGGCCGGATCTTCATCCCCTTGTGGCCGATGCAATTATGTCAAACCCCTTCGTTGCCAAACTCTTTATCCGGGGTGGAGGAATACCTATTTATAAGACGAAAGACCTTTCTATCCCTTCCTTTCTTACTGCCCTGAGATGCCTGAAAAAGGGGGAATCGGTCTGTCTCGGCCCTGAAGGTGAGATGACCTGGGATGGGGAATTGCAGGAGCTTAAACCTGGTGCAGCCTGGCTTGCCTTGAAATCAGGTGCGCCCATTTGTCCAACACTTGTCCGGGGTGTTTATGATATATGGCCACGATGGGCCAAGTATCCCCGACTGAATGGCAGGATAGATATTGTCATCGGCAAACCCTTTTCTATAGATCCCCCAAAGGAAAGAGACGGTCTCGACGATGCGTTGATTCAAAAATGCAACCAAAGGATAATCGACGAACTGTGTGTCTTGAAAGGCAAATCATGAAACGTAAAGTACTTGTAGTCGGTTTAGATGGTGGAGGCTTCGACCTGCTCAAACCCTGGATAGACCAGGGTGAGCTGCCTTTTTTGAAAAAAATGATGGGTGAGGGTATCAGCGGTGAACTGGAATCCGTTATTCCTCCTGTTACGGCTCCTGCGTGGAATTCTTTCATCACCGGAAAAAACCCGGGAAAGCATGGGATCTATGACTTTTTCTATCGGGATGCCAACTTCAAGCCCCACCCTATCAACTCACATACCCGAAAAGACCAGGCGATCTGGGAAATCATCGGGGATGAAGGTGGCGTCAGCTTAGTATTAAACCTTCCCACCACCTATCCGCCGAGAG
>JAPLJA010000164.1 GCA_026388815.1 Pseudomonadota bacterium | reverse complement strand
AACGCCTTCTGAATATTTCACAGATAAAATCTCTGGATGCATCTGACGCGCTGGCGGTGGCTATCTGCCATCTCCATACCGCCCGGACAAAAGAGAGGATGGGAATTGCTCCATGATCGGGTACCTTGAAGGAAAGCTGATTTATAAATCTCCTGAATATTCGATGGTGGAGGTGAACGGGATCGGTTATCAAGTCCTGACGTCCCTTACTACCTTTTATGAATTGCCCAGACTGAATGAGCCGGTCAGGCTCCACATCGCAACCATCTTTTCGGTTGATAACCTTCATCTCTACGGGTTTCTAAACAAGGGTGAAAAGGATGTCTTTCTGCTCCTGATCACGGTATCCCGCATCGGCCCCAAGCTCGCTTTGAACATCCTCTCCAGGATCAGGGCGGAAGATCTGGTTGAGGCCCTGATAAGAGGTGACCGTGAGAGATTACGGGTACCGGGAATCGGGAAGAAGATTATTGAAAGAATGGTACTCGAGCTGAGAGATAAGATTGCCACGATTCATCCATCCGCAGCCTTAGCCCCGGAAAAGGGACATCCGGAGAAACAGGTGGAAAACGAGGTCATTTCCGCCTTGATAAATCTGGGGTATCAAAAGATAATAGCAGAAAAGGCATTGAGCGAAGCAAAGTCAGGGCTGGAAGAAAATGATTACACGATTGAAACACTCCTGAAGGAAAGCCTGAAGAGGCTTTCCAAGTAGCGATGCAGGACGGTACCATGGAACAGGATGTCCTCTCTTTAAAACCAACGGATGAAGATGTTCAGTACGAAGCAACCCTTCGTCCCAAATTCCTGAATGAATATACCGGCCAGGAGAGATTGAAAGAGAACCTCAGGGTTTTTATTGAAGCGGCCAAGGGCAGATCAGAAGCCCTTGACCATGTCCTCTTCTGTGGGCCTCCGGGACTGGGTAAAACCACGCTCGCCTACATAATCTCCCATGAGCTCGGTGTGAATATCAAGGCCAGTTCCGGCCCGGTGATTGAGCGGGCAGGCGATCTTGCAGCACTCCTCACCAACCTGAGCGAGCGGGACGTCTTCTTCATTGATGAGGTACACCGGCTGAACCGGGTGGTGGAAGAGGTTCTCTATCCTGCCATGGAGGATTACCAGCTGGATATCATCATCGGTCAGGGGCCGAGTGCCCGCTCTATAAAGCTGGATGTCCCCAAGTTTACCCTGGTCGGTGCCACGACCCGGGCAGGTCTTTTAACTTCACCGCTCCGGGACAGATTTGGCGTTGTATTCCGGCTTGATTTCTACACCGCGGAAGAGCTCCAGCAGATCACCCTCCGTTCAGCCAGAATTCTCAATATCAAGGTTGAAGAGGACGGTGCCCGGGAAATTGCCAAACGGTCACGGGGTACGCCCCGTATTGCAAACCGGCTCCTGCGGAGAATACGCGATTTTGCCCAGGTGAAGTGGGACGGGGTGATTACGAAGCAGGTGGCTGACGAGGCCCTTGAGATGATGGAGATTGATAAGAAGGGCCTGGACAAGATGGATAAGAGTATCCTCCTCACCATCATGGACAAGTTCGACGGCGGTCCGGTCGGCATAGAGACCATCTCCATCTCGTTACATGAGGAGAAGGATACCATTGAAGATGTCTACGAACCCTTCCTCATCCAGATCGGGTATCTTAACCGTACAGCGAGAGGACGCATCGCCACCCGCCTCGCCTACGAACACTTCGGCAAGAAGCCGAAAACCTGCGCTCAGGAAGAATTGTTTTAGGAAGGAGTATATTCTCTTCACCGTGGCGGTGCAGAGAAAAAAGGTAGAGTAGACCAGTGGAAATCCAGATAGACCTTCATACTTTAGAACGAGCAGAAGAGCGCGGCACAAACGAAAATGAAATCAGAGATGTAATTCAAACAGGTTTTACTATTCCGGCTAAATATGGGAGAATAGGAAAAACCAAAATATATGATTTTAAGAAAACACGAGTTGACAAATATTATGAACACAAGAGGGTTGAGGTTTTTTATACCATTGAAGGAAACAGAATTATAACCGTTACCGTATATGTATTCTACGGGAAGTGGGGGGGATAAAATGAACATTGTTTATAGTGATAAAACGGACCTTCTATATATCAGACTGGATGATAGAAAGCAGGAGGTTATAAACAGACGAGTCTCTGAAGATGTCGTGTTGGATATTGGGAAGGATGATAGGATTGTAGGTATTGAAATTATTGATGCCTCAAAACATGTAATGCTTGATAGACTTTTTCCTGTTAAGTACGAGGTATCGAAAATTTAAAATGAAGTGTGTTTTTTGCGGTGGCAGGGTAGAGAAAAAGAAAGTTACCTTTGTATATGAGGAGGATAACAAGTATCTCCTTGTGGAAGATGTTCCAGCCGAAGTCTGTACAAAGTGTGGTGAAAAAACATACTCTCCTAAGGTTACAGACGAGCTTCTGAGATTTGCAAAATCGAAGTCCAAGCCGGTAAAGACCATCAAAGTTCCAGTCTTTGAGTTTGCTGAAAAGGTATAAACTCAATAGGCATCAACCCTATTTCTCTATTCATAATTGTAAATTTGCCAAATGGTATGGGCGCGATTTATCGCGCCCAAAATTCGGTATTCACCAGAAGGACGTAATCCTCCACTGGTGGACGCCCCTACATCCAAAACAATCCCATGCAGTGGGAGGTGGATGAAGAAAATCCGGAGAGGGATGGAAGGGAAGAAGGGGCTTGACCTGGGAGAAAGACAGCAATATATTCTTGGTACGTATCAATCTAAGACAATGAAATTAAGATGAACAAATTGCTGATGGAGGTGAAGTGAAAGATTTCAACAACTTCCCCCTTTTCCATGCAAACCCGAGTCCCGTTAACCGTTCATTGCAGGCAAAAAGGAGAAGAGCATTAAATGAAAAATATTAAAACCGTCCCATTTAATTTATTATGGATAGTATTTATTATCGTCTTAAATGGCTGTGCTACCACGTATAGTTCATTAAAAAGTGACGATAGAACAGGTGGTTATGAGTTAATAATTGCCGAAGAACAAGATGTTTTAGATGCAGCTTATGAAGCTATTCAAAACCGCTTCCCTGACACTATTATTTCTGGTTTGGTGGCAGGAAAAGAGAAGGGTTTTACATTCTATACGCAGCCTTTACTTGATAGAACAACTTTCAAATTTTCAATTGATAAAGCTAATGCCATAACCCAAGATGGGGAAACCGTTACTGGTTACTATTACTCTGTTTATGCACAAGGCACACAGTGGTTTATGGAGTCAAGGTACATTCAACCGTTAATATCTGAATTTAAAAGAATGCTCAAGAAAAAGGGAGTAACCCTTATTTGGGTTCTAGGGGAATAATAGGGACAGCGGGGCTGTTGAAAAAGTATCAAATAACTGGATGGATTAAATAGGCGCTGACCCTATTTTACTCGGCAGGTTATGGCAGCGCAATTATTACGAACACATCATCCGCACGGAAGATGAATTGAACCATTTTCGGGAATACATCCAAGGAAATCCGACGCAATGGGAGATGGATGAGGAAAATCCGGAAGGGATGCAAGGGAAGAAAGAACTTGACCGGGGAGGAAAATGACATATATTCTTGTAACATGACAATCCAGAGTTAAAAAATGAGACTAAACAAACGGGTGTTGACCCTGTTTTAAAAAGCAGAAAACAAAAACATGTCCTTGGCGTTGCATGGTATCGCAGAGAGCAGTGGAGTAAACTTTTGAAAGTTTCCGCAGACCGAGATGCCTTGGAACAGAACTACGATGAGTGGCTTCAATATGCTGAGGAAGGTCTGATGACTCTTAAACAAGAAGGGATCATTCCAGTAAAGGTTGATATAGATGTTGACAAGCTTGTTGCATGGTGTAGAGCAGAAAAAAGATCAGTCAACGCCGAAGCGCGAGTAGCTTATGTATGCAAGCTGTTGTCACAGGCTGGGAAGCGTAAGCCTTGATGTGCTGTCACAAGAGCTAACTATTGTCAGGGGAAGCGAAGGGAGAGGTAAAGTGATATTGCAAGACCTGACCCTATATTCCTTTGACCCTATATTCCTTGGATTCTGAAGCGAAGGGGGAGAAGAAGTGGTCTGTCATGGGTAAATGTCTTGAAGGACTGAAAGGCTTAGGGAAATCGGTCTATCAGAATGTAGGATTGCCTTTGCTTTTGGAAATCATCAAGAAAGAGTTGGGCATATAAGGGAAAGTAAGGTCAAGAACAAAGTCTAGCAGTGATATGAGAGAAGAGAAAATAAATCTGTCCCCTTTCTATTTCAGCAGATAGCATTTCCAATTTTCGGGGGGAGGAAATGGAAGATGTAAGATTAGAAAGGGTTAGTGGAAATCGAACTTCTTATTATGGCGTTGTGTTACAGCGTCCCATTGCTGATAAAACCAAACAAATAAGGAGTGAGCTATGATAACAAAGGTTAGAATTAGAAGCTTATTGGTCTCATATCTTTTTGTTGCGTTGTCTGCGTCAATCTGCGTCGCTTCCGGTGCCCAAGAATGGAAAGCGTTTGGGGAGAATGACGAAGCGTTTTATTTCTACGATACCAAAAGTGTCGTGCGTCTGGCCGATAGTCATGTACGCCTTCAGCAGAAAATTGTTTATACGGAAACCGGCATACGCTGGGCCATGGAGAAACACGGGCCAGGCTATAAGACTTTAAATTATGCTATTGGCCAAGTAGAGATAGACTGCGCCAACAAGAAAGTACGAGTTCTATCTGCAACCGCTTATTCTAAAAATGGCAGCGTGTTGGATTCTCGAACCATTAAAACAAAGCTGTGGTTGGACATACCATCAGGCTCGATGGATGAACGATTACAGGGAGACGTATGCGAGGCACCCAGCGCGGCAAATAAAAATCAATCAGAAGGCAACACAAAATCTACCGAAGCCGGCATGAAATTCGTCTTCGGCGCCATTGTTGTGCTAGTTGCTTCCTGGCTTTTTATGACACGCAAGAAATAATGGCCAGCGTACGACAGAAGCATCGAGAGGGACGCGGGAGCAAGCGTCTTCCTTTTATTCTTGGTGCTCCCGCGCCCTCAACGTAGGTAAAAACAGGGACAGCGCCCATTAAAATCTTATCTTATAGCATTTACGACCATATAAATAACCATACTTTGTAGAAAACTAGGGACAGCGCCCATTAAAATCTAACGCCTTTTCCACCGCATTCACTTTCACCTGAAGATTGAAGATTTCAGGGACGAGGAAACTAGGGACAGCGCCCATTAAAATCTTTCCTCATAGCATTCGTAGCCATATAAATAACCATACTTTGGTATTGCCAATCTCACTTCCGCGTTGTATATTCATTTCGTGAGAAAGAACAGAATAAAATACACAGACGAACCAATGGGGAAACTGAGAGTCATTAAGGATTTTCTTCCACCACCGGAGCACCTGGTTCTGAAGGAAGAAAAAGTTAAGGTAACGATCTCCTTGAGTAAAGAGAGTATTGAATTCTTCAAGAAGGAAGCAAAAAACATCGAACATCATATCAGAAGATGATACGGCGGGTGATCGATTTCTATGCCTCACAATATCAAAAAAGTGCCTGAATTGTCGTTTTGATTCATTGGGCAACCACAGGGGGTTGCCCCTACAAAAACTCGTAGGCCGCTCTTGCGGTAAATCTTTTTAACCGTTCTTACGATAATTCTTTGCCCCACCCATCGTTGATTGATTATTCTCCGCTACTTATTCCTCTGTGTTATAAATGATGCATCATGAAGATCCTCCTCATCCAGCCCCCTATACGTGATTTCTATCGCACAGCCATCCGTACTCAGCCCATTGGACTGGCTTATCTCGCTTCCTCCCTCCAGTCATCCGGTTACGAGGTTGAGATACTCGATTGTCAGACAGGGGAAAAGAGACGGATTCCTATTCCTCCTGAACTCTCTTATCTTCAGGATTTCTATCCCTTCAATGACCAGAGCCCCTTCAAACTCTATACAGGGTATTACCACTTTGGCCTGGATTGGGATGAGATAAGGCAGAGGGTCATGGATTCGAAAGCGGATGTTTTGGGAATCTCTTCTTCCTTTACGCCTTATCATGAAGAAGCGCTGCACGTTGCACAATTAATTAAGGAATGGGATGGTCGCAAGATAACGATCATGGGCGGAGCCCATCCCAGCTGCGATCCGGAGGGGGTATTGAAAAGTCCTTTTGTTGATTACGTAATCATGGGGGAGGGAGAGATACGTCTCCCTGCTCTCCTTAAGGAGATTGCGAAAGGAAGGATAGAGGGCATTGAAAAGTTGGATGGTGTCGGATACCGGACAAATGGGAAGATAAAGGTAAACAAACTGAGGACCTTTATTCAGGACCTGGACAGCCTTCCCAATCCCGCACGGGAACTGCTGGGACCGGATCAGTATCGTATCAGGAGAAAGCGATCCACCATGATCATAACCAGCAGGGGATGTCCGCATGGATGTGCCTACTGTTCATCACATCTGGTGATGGGAAGCTCATTTAGGAAAAGGTCTCCGGAAGCCGTTCTTGAA
>JAPLJA010000207.1 GCA_026388815.1 Pseudomonadota bacterium | reverse complement strand
CCAATCTATCCGGGAGCCCGGGCGAAACTCTCACGGCAGCGATACAGATTAATAATGCAAGCGGAATCAAGTCAGGCGCCATAGCGATTACCTTTGATCCAGACGTTCTTACTGCCCAGGATCCCCAGACAACGTCTCTCTCATCTCAGGTAGACCTTACGAGTGAAATCGTCGGCGGACAGATGAGTATGACCTTTAATGCATCCTCCACCTTAAGCGGAGGAAGCGGCACCCTCTTCTTGCTCCCCTTTACCATAAAAGATAACGCTCCAGAGGGGACCTATTCTCTGACCTTTACCGAGGCTGCACTCATTGGAGAAGATGGAACGAACTTTACCGTAACTACTACCGACGGTTCCATAATCGTTGTGATCGAACAGAATATCGTCGTATCCATACCTGATGTATCAGGCCACCCCGGAGAGACCGTGCATGCCCAGATCATGATTAACGATGCCACCGGGATCATCTCGGGAGATTTCATCATTTCCTATGATCCATCCCAAATAACAGCAGGGGATGCGATGGTGACCGAACTAACTTCCGATTTTTACATTGTAAGCCTTGTGAATCAGGGGGAGATCAGAATCAGCATAGCCAGTTCTTCTGCCATAACATCCGGAAGCGGTGCACTGGTGTCTATACCATTGACCATATATTCTGATTCAGAGGGCAGTTCACCCCTCTCGCTTACAAATGCAACGATTTATAATAAGGAATATCAAGAGGTTACAATAACTACTCAGGATGGAACTTTAAGTATTCTCCCCGTATGTATCAAGGGGGATGTTAATAATGACGGGGCGATTACCTCGGTAGATGCCGCGCTGGTACTGCAGATCAGCGTAGGTTTAATCGAGCCGGATGAGTACCAGATATGTGCAGGTGATGTAAACGACGACGGGGAGATCAATTCACTTGACGCTGCCCTCATCACCCAGTGTGCTGCCGGAGATTGTACGTTTGCTACAGGGAAATAAAGGGTTCAAGGGTTAAAGGTTACTAAGTTCTGACTTCGTCGCTGGTCGCTAGTCGCTGGTTGCTCGAGAGACGAGTCACGAGATACGAGCGACTCTTTCTCTTCTGCCTCATGCCTATTGCCCCCTTATCTTCTTAACCATTACTCTTTTTAAAAATGAGTGAAAAAAGTATTTCAACCAGGGCCTCACGGATTTCACCCTTCCTGGTGATGGAAATCCTGGAGCAGGCAAAGGAAAAAGAGAAAAGAGGAGAAAACATTATTCACCTTGAAGTGGGTGAGCCTGATTTTTCGACCCCAGAGTGCATCAAAGAAGGCGCCCTCAAGGCGATTAAAGAAGGAAAGACCCACTATACCCACAGCCTCGGTCTCCCTGAGTTACGAGAGTCAATCGCTGAACTGTACAAGCGTGAGTATTTGTGGAGGTATCCCCTGAATAGATCATCGTTACCTCGGGCACCTCACCTGCAATGCTCCTCATTTTCCTTACGATCCTCAATTCAGGGGATGAGGTAATACTCTCTGACCCGCATTACTCCTGTTACCCCAGTTTTATCACCATTGCGGATGGCATTGCCAGGTATGTGAGAGTGGAGGAGAGGGAAGGCTTTCAATACGTTCCGGAAGCAGTCGCTTCGGAAGTTACAGGCAGGACAAAGGCGATCATCGTGAATTCGCCTTCAAACCCTACCGGTAATCTCCTGAGCAGAGAGAGGATGAAAAAGCTAACAGGGCTTGGGCCATATATTATCTCAGACGAAATCTACCACGGGCTAGTCTATAAAGGGAGAGAACATACCATCCTGGAATTCACGGATCGTGCGTTTGTGATTAACGGCTTTTCAAAGCGGTATGCGATGACAGGCTGGCGTCTGGGGTATATCATTGCTCCCAGAGAGTTTGTCCGGACCATACAGAATCTACAGCAGAATTTCTTCATCTCAGCCAATGCCTTTGTCCAGTGGGCAGGAATTGCAGCTATCCATCAGGCTCAGGACGAAGTAGCCCTGATGAAAAAAATCTACGACGAGAGGCGGGTATATATCATCAGAAGGTTAAAGGAACTCGGTTTTGGCATTGCTGTTGAGCCTACCGGCGCATTCTACGTCTTTGCTAACGCTCAGCGGTTTACATCAAACTCCCTTGAATTTGCTTTTGACCTTCTCCACAGAGCAGGCGTGGGGGTTTGCCCTGGTGTTGATTTTGGCAAAAATGGAGAAGGGTACATCCGTTTTTCTTATGCAAATTCCCTGGAGAATATTGCAGAGGCGATGAGGAGGATTGAAGGATATCTGAAAGAGAAGCACGAATTGCGAAATCCTAAATCCGAAACAATA
>JAPLJA010000187.1 GCA_026388815.1 Pseudomonadota bacterium | reverse complement strand
CCCCCCCCCACCGGCTCCGGTCACTTTGCCCCCCAGAGCTCCTGACCGGAGTGCAGTTTCATAGATCTGGTCAAGCTCTTTATCGCTGATGTTGTTGGCCAATTGTTTCTTTAAAAGCCAGGTTTCATGCAGAACCCTTCCAATCTCATCCAGTTCATTTGCAAGAAGGATCTCTTTTAATACCTCAACGTACTTTTTAATTTCCAGGAGGTATTCCATCTTCACCTTTACATTATTCTTTTGCTCCATGAGAATGGTATCGGCACTTCGTGTACGGTTGGTGTAGAAGAGGAGGAGATTGGAACTCAGTCTCCTTCGGGTACTTTCTGGAATATTCATCTTTTCGATTTTAACGTGCCCATCCTTTTCAAACCGGAAAAAACGCAGATTGCCATAGGCTGCAATATACTGATCCTGCTTTCCAATCGGTTTTTTTATTCTATCAATCTCTATCTCACAGGCTTCACTTGCCAAAGTCTTTTGGGTCATCTGCTCTCCCTGATAGATGTAGAGCGCATTGAGCAGTCCTACCGTGACGCCGCTGGAAGACCCGAGTCCGGTTCCTTCGGATGGAACATCGGCCAAGGTGGTGATTTCTACCCCCTTTGTCACCCCGGTCTTTTTCATTACCTCCCTTACCAGATCGTGTTGTATATCCTCAACCCTGTCCACGATCTCTTTTCTTGAATAATTGATATAGATCATGTCATCAAAACGTTCTTTAACAATTACATAGATGTACTTATCGATGGCAGAACTGATGACACACCCACCTTCCAAAGAATAAAAGTCTTCGAAATCTGTACCACCACCTGCTAAACTGACACGTAAGGGTGTCTGCGTAATAATCATAATGGGTTTTCTTTCACTGTGCTCCGCACGTTTCTCTTATTACCATTTTCGGCAGAATTCTGTTTTTCTTTAAGAAAAAGAAAGCCAAATGTTGATCGGTGGACGTGTTGAGATGCCGTAGAAGGGCCTACCTTCCAGTTCCTCTGAGCACTGCCGGGATGGTCTTTAGCAGAATCTTAAAATCCAGCCAGAGTGACCAGTTGTCAATATATTCCAAATCTAATCTCATCCATGCATCGAAATCGGCAATTTCGTTCCTTCCATTCACCTGCCACAAACAGGTAAGGCCTGGCTTAACGCTGAGTTTCCTTCGGTGCCAATAATCATACTCCTTGACCTCTGTTACCAGAGGGGGCCGTGGACCCACCAGGCTCATGTCCCCCTTCAGAATGCTGAAGAGCTGTGGTAACTCATCCAGGCTATACTTCCTCAAGAATCTTCCTACCTTTGTTATACGAGGGTCATCCTTCATCTTAAATGCTATACTCTTCATCTCATTTTCATTGAGCAGTTCCTTCTTCAATTCGTCAGCATTCACCCCCATTGTCCTGAACTTGTAGCTCCTAAACCCCTTCTTATTGAGACCAACCACGTTCCATTGATAGAAGACCGGCCCCGGGGAGGTGAGTTTGATGGCGATCATTATGAGTAAAAAAAGGGGAGAGAGAATAATGATCATTACCAGGGAACCCACTACATCGATGACCCGCTTGAGGAGGAGTTGTAAGTCATCGTAAGGCTTGGTAGAAAAGGTAACCATCGGGATGCCATGGATTTGATCAACCTTCGTTTTAGCAATCATTAATTTAAAAAAGTCTGATATGATTCGAGCTTCTACTCCCTGTAGTTCGCAGATTTTAAGAAGTTCCTCAATTTCTCCCAGATACCTGGGTGGAAGGGCAAAGATAACCTCATCCACAACATTATCCTTGAGAATCTGTGCTAAATTTTTATGGTTACCCAGTATCGTGGCCCCGCAAAAAAGTTGCCCTACTCTAACATCATTGTTATCAATAAACCCTATAATTGTCATACCCCAATCAGGATACTGACGTACCGAGTCCACAAACTCCCGGGCTCGATCCCCAGCTCCTACCACCACAACTGACTTCAGGTTGCTGTTTTTCCTTCGTGCATATGTTACAAACAGATAAACAAGATATTTTTCTCCCAGGAGCATAGAGAGATTGATGACAGCAAAGAGAACGATAAGAGAGCGAGGGAAGTAATACTTAAACAAAAAGGCCAATCCTAATAAAATAACACTCCCTCTCAAGATTGTTTTCAAGACCGTTGTACACTCTGATTTAAAAGAACTGAACCGGTGAGGGGCATAGAGGTCCTCGATGGAGAACAGTATCCACCATAAACCCATAACGAAAATGATGAGAATTTGCTGTTCGCCAAAAGACACATCTATGCCAAAAGGAACTATCTTACGAAGAAGATCTCTCACAAGAATAGCCAACAGAAGAGATAAGAGAGTGATGATAAGATCTAACAATAGAACGAAGAACCGACCGATTTTGGAGTAGTTTCTAAGAATAAGCATTCTGCCTCCCCGAGGAAGGGTTGTAAATTATAATACACACCTATCTATGTTTAACTCTTTTATATCAAATTTTCCAAATTTGTCAAGAATTTACTTCGAGATTTGTCAAGGCAAAGTAGAAATGTCCTGTTTTCGGCAAAGTAGAAATGTCCGGTTATGACGTTGTAGCCTCCATCGGTTTCTTTTGCTCTCCCCGCATGCTGTAGAAGAACTGTCGATTAGCTTTGTGCCAAGGATGATGGG
>JAPLJA010000090.1 GCA_026388815.1 Pseudomonadota bacterium | reverse complement strand
AGAGAGTATGCGTCACATGCTGGAGATAATGCTGGAGAAGGAAGGATATAAAGCTGTGGCTGTTCAAGGAGGTGAAGAAGGCGTCGAGAGACTGGAGAAAGAGATCTTCGATCTCATACTCTGCGATATCCGGATGCCCGGTATGGACGGACTCGCCTTCCTGAAGGAAGTAAAGGATAGGGGGATAGAATCCACCATTATCATGATGTCTGCCTATGGTACCGTAGATATTGCCTTGGAAGCAATGAAACTGGGAGCTTATGACTATATCTCCAAGCCTTTTAAACCTGACGAGGTAATCCTGACCCTGAGGAAGGCACAAGAGAGGGAACGGTTAAGAAAAGAGAACCTCATGCTCAAAGGTGAAATCAAGAAGGAGTACCAGTTTGGCAACCTCATCGCCAAGAGCGAAAAAATGATGGCAATCTTCGATATAATTAGGAAGATTGCCGATTACAAGACCTCCATCCTCATCCTGGGTGAAAGTGGAACCGGGAAGGAATTAATTGCCCGGGCAATCCACTATAACAGCAACCGCGGAGAAAGGCCTTTCGTTGCAATCAACTGCGGCGCTATTCCTGAGAACCTTCTTGAAAGCGAACTCTTCGGGTATGTTAAGGGTGCCTTTACTGATGCCACCCGGTCAAAAAAGGGACTTGTTGAAGAGGCAGACAGAGGTACGATCTTTTTGGATGAGATCTCTGACCTTCCCCTGCAACTCCAGGTGAAGATCCTGAGATTCCTCCAGGATCAGGAGATTCGGAGAGTAGGAGAAGTGAAGCCTATCACCGTTGATGTAAGGATAATTGCTGCTACTGCACGGAACCTTTCTCAGGAGGTGGCGAAGGGAAAGTTTCGTGATGACCTGTTCTACCGGCTCAACGTCATTCCCATCTCACTTCCTCCCTTGCGGGAAAGAAAAGAGGATATTCCCCTCCTGGTCAATCACTTTATCAGAAAGTTAAACGCAAGGCATGGCATGAACATTGAGGGGATTGCACCCAGGGCCCTGAAGCTTCTCATGGATCACCATTGGTCTGGGAACGTCAGGGAACTGGAGAATGTAATCGAGAGGGCTATGGTTTTAACCGAAAGCATCAGGATAGAAGAAGAGCACCTCCCCTGGACATTAGACCACCAGCTTACGGGAGAATCCGGCCTTACCCCCGAAGATCTTTCATTAAAGAAGATGCAGAGAAAAATAGAAGAGAAACTCATTCGCAAGGCACTGGAGAAGACAAAGGGCAACAAGACCAAAGCCGCAAAGCTTCTCGAGATCAGTCATCCCTGGCTCTTAAACAAGATTAAGGAATACGGTATAGAGTCTTAGGGTACTATTAACTATTTTAATAGGCATGACCAATTTTGTTCACCAATAGTCACTTAATATGAGGAAAAACCCGCAGGGGTAAGCAACCATTTCATTCTTTTCTTCTTATATTTCAATTATTTATAATATTTCAGCCTGATGTGCATTTGTATGGCACAATTGTTGCTCACTTATACAAATAGATGAGCAAGATGGTTAAGAGTAAAACAATGGGAAAAAGCCGTGGATTTACCTTAGTTGAACTCATGATAGTTGTGGGCATCATCGGGATACTGGCAATTATTGCTGTGCCCAATATCATTGGACAATTGCCGAACTACCGGATCAAGAGCGCAAGTAAAGATATCGCCTCGCAGCTCTTGGTTGCCCGGATGAAGGCAATCTCACGAAATTGTCAATATGCAGTAATTTTTAACCCCACAGGGAGCTATTCAGTGAAGAGAATCGACCCTGTTACCGGGGACTGGGTACAGGAAGGACCTGCCACACCTCTTCCAGATACTGTGGAATTCAATCGAGACGGAGAAGACCCTATCACTTTTACGAATGACCGGGTAGTTTTTAAAACCAATGGCTCAGTAGACGGGGTCAGCGGGGGAGTGTATTTGAAAAATAGCAAGACTCCACCCAAAAGGTATCGAGTTACGGCCTTAGCCTCAACGGGAAGGGTGAGTTTACAGCAATCCCAAGATGGGGTTAATTGGTATTAGAGCTATATGACAGGTAAGGAGAAGGGTTTCACACTGGTAGAGGTTTTAATCGCCGTGATGGTGCTGGCTATCGCCTTTCTTTCCATGTACCAGATGCAAGCAATGGCCGTAAGAGGGAATGAGACAGCCAACCAGGTGACGATCGCTACGATGCTCGCTCAGGATAAAATGGAGGAAATCAGAAATACTAATTATGATGATGTAACGAATCTTAATTTCCCCGCGGAAAACTATGGCATGGTCCCCAACTTCCCCCAGTTCAGGCGGGAGGTTGCGGTCACGGAAAACGGAAGGGTAAAGACCGTAAGGGTAACCGTGCTCTGGAAAGTGGTCAGGACCTTCCGGGTATCTGTAGATACCCTGCTGACACAGTAGAGAGACTGACATGGGAAAAGAAAAAGGATTTACCCTGGTTGAACTGCTCGTGGCAATGGCAATTAGCGGCATCGTTGTTGCCGCGGTTTACACTGCTTTTGTTACCCAGCAGAAATCCTACACCGTGCAGGACCAGGTTGCCGAGACACAGCAGAATGCCAGAGTGGGTCTGGATCTGATTGCGAGAGAGGTA